>NZ_JBHULL010000004.1:0-111120 GCF_042684385.1 Pedobacter vanadiisoli
TTCTCTCTACTTAAGACCTGACCGATGATAGCCAGTTTAAATTCCAGACTATACTTAATTTTTCTGCTCATAAAATGCTCCTATTAAAGTGTCCAACTTTTTGGGGGCAGTCCACGTAGCGAGGACTTGTAATGAAAAGCAGGGCGAACATTAAAAAGTGCTACTGTAATTGCTCTCCAAAAAACCTTCTTTCTGGATTATCCCTGTTACAGTCAAACTATCCGTTAGCATGAATTTTATTTTAGGATTTGTTTTGCAAAGATGCCGAAATAAATCCGATAGCTATCGGATCAGCATGACGATTCTTGTAAGAAAACTACTTATTAAAAGCCGTCATGGTGTGAGCGGGCCCAACAGTGACAAAACTTTTAATCAATTCTACACTTTTATCAATCAGTGCCGGCAGTTCCAATTGTTCGTTTTTATCGAATAAACCTAACACAAAATCTACTTGCCGGCCTTTGGGATAATCGTTACCGATTCCGAAACGTAAACGCGCATAATTTTGCCCCCCACACACTTCTTCAATACTTTTTAAGCCGTTATGTCCAGCGCTTGAGCCTTGCAGTTTTAACCTGAGTTTACCCAATGGCAGTGCAAGGTCATCAACAACAACGAGTACATTTTCTGGTGCTATTTTCAACTCCTTCATCCAATAGTTAACAGCCTTACCGCTTAGGTTCATAAAGGTTGTAGGCTTAATTACGTGCAATTTTTTGCCTTTAAAACCGACCTCAGCATAATAGGCCAAACGAACATTATCAAAACTACCACCTAAACCTTTTACCAGTTCATCAGCAATATCAAAGCCAATATTATGCCGGGTATGTGCATAATCCGGTCCGATATTTCCTAAGCCAACTATAAGATATTTCATGGGGCAAAGATAAAAAAAAGGTCCGAAGTCAGGAGTCCGAAGCCTATACCACAAAATTAATTAGCGGATTAATTTTAATGTAAAAAAAAAGCGTTCCGAATTAAATCGAAACGCTTTATCTTGAAATCAAGAAATCCTAAGAATCCTGATTACTTTTTACCTTTAGCAGCTTCAGTTTCTGCTTGTTTTAATGCTCTAGACATTGCAACAGAAACGATAGTATCTTCAGGAGTATTAGTGATTACGTATTTATCACCTTTAAGGTCACGAACACGGAACAAGCTACCTACTTCTAATTTCTCTAAGCTTACTTCTACGTTTTGTGGCATGTTAGCTGGTAACGCTTTAACACGTAGTTTACGTAATTTCTGGATTAATTTACCCCCCATTTTAACACCTGGAGAAGTTCCTGTTAATTTTACAGGGATTTCCATCACGATTTCTTTCTCGTCGAACAACTGAAGAAAATCGATGTGTAATAATACATCGGTAAGTGGGTGAAACTGCGTATCTTTTACGATAGCTTTAGTTTTAACACCGTTAACATTGATTTCAACAAAGTTAACCTCCGGGGTATAAATTACATCTCTTAAATCAGCAATAACCACAGCTAAGTGTTGTTGCTCTTTTCCACCGTACAATACCGCCGGAACTTTACCTTCGTAACGAAGTTCCTTGGCATCGCGTTTCCCTACGTTCTCTCTTGGAGAACCGCTAATTGCGATTGTTTTCATTTTTTATTTATTTAATTATGTATTAGTATCAAGTATTTAGTAGTTTGTATCAAGACTTAAAGCTTTCTACACCTTACCTCCTACCTTTATTATTCTTTTTTTTTGGGCGATAGCCTTAAAACGCTAATCGCAATGCACTAAACGCTTTGCATTAAACCCTAAACAGATCGCTAATGGATCCGTGCTCATTTACATTGGCAATGGCCCTTGCAAATAAACTTGCCGTGCTTAACACCCTTATTTTCGAACTTTCCTGTTTTAACGGGATTGTATCGGTTACTATCAGTTCAGTTAATACTGAATTTTCTACGGTTTCTACTGCATTGCCCGATAATACGGCATGTGTACAAACCGCTCTTACGCTGGCAGCACCATTCTCCATAATCAGGGCGGCAGCCTTTGACAAGGTACCTGCAGTATCGCAGATATCATCTATCAATACCACATCTTGCCCCTGCACATCACCAATAATAGACATCGATTCGATTTCGTTGGCGCGTTTACGGCGTTTATCGCAAATAATCACTTCTGCATTAAAAAACTTGGCAAAAGTACGTGCCCTGTACGAACCGCCCATATCGGGAGATGCAATGGTTAAGTTTTTTAAACCTAAGCTTTTGATATAAGGCACAAAGATAACCGATCCGTCCAGGTGATCAACCGGAATATCAAAGAAACCCTGTATCTGTGCAGCATGTAAATCCATCGTCATGATGCGGTGGATACCTGCCGACTTTAATAAATTGGCTACCAATTTGGCCCCGATTGCTACACGTGGTTTATCTTTTCTATCCTGACGTGCCAACCCATAATAAGGAACCACTGCTGTAATGTAATGCGCAGATGCTCTTTTAGCGGCATCAATCATTAACAAAAGTTCCATTAAGTTATCGCTTGGCTGATAGGTAGACTGAATCAGAAAAACATCACTACCACGAACTGACTCATCAAAAGAAGGTTGAAATTCACCATCGCTGAATTTATGGATGGTTACGCTACCAAGTGGTTTGCCGTAATGTTCGGCAATCTTAAGTGATAATCCCTTAGAACCTGTTCCGGAAAAAAGTTTTACCGGGTTAAACTGCAATGGCATGGTCCGTGTGTAGTTTACGGTTAAAAAAAATCGGATCATGTCTGTTTAAAACATGATCCGACATTAAATTTTTGTTGTCCGACCTGGATTCGAACCAAGACAAACGGTACCAAAAACCGTTGTACTACCCTTATACTATCGGACAATTTTTATCAAGGATATTCTCCTCGAAAGGGAATGCAAATGTAGGAACCTTATTTTAATTATGCAAGAGTGATTTTAAAATATTTTAATTTCTTTCCTGCCGTTCGTTGTTTGCGATACAAAGATAAAAAAATGATCCCATCCGATGCAACATTTTATTTTTTTAAACGACATTTTTTTACTGTGAACCACATAAATCATTTATTATCAAAGACAAAAAATTAAACTATGAACTACACCAGGATCAACACCATTGGAGGCTGGCTCTGCTTTTGCATTGCTGCAATCACCTACATTTTAACTTTAGATCAATCCGTAAGCTTTTGGGACTGTGGCGAATTCATTTCCTCGGCCTATAGAATGGAGGTGGTGCATCAGCCTGGTGCGCCAATTGTGTCCATGATTCAAAGAATGTTCTCTATACTGGCTTTTGGAGATAAAACCAAGATAGCCTATTTTATGAATATTGCATCGGCGCTCGCAAGTGCGGGTACCATTTTATTTTTATTCTGGACCATTACAGCATTGGCAAAGAAAATCCTGGTTAAAAAAGGAGAAATCATTACCAAACAACAGACAATAAGTATTATCGGCGCAGGTTTGGTTGGTGCCCTGGCTTATGCTTTTTCGGATAGTTTCTGGTTTTCGGCCGTAGAGGCCGAGGTTTACGCCATGTCGTCGCTTTGCAGTGCCGTAGTGCTCTGGGGCATATTGAAATGGGAATCGCAGGCTGACGAGCCGAAATCAGATCGCTGGTTGCTTTTTGTAGCCTATATTATGGGGCTTTCTATAGGAGTACACATTTTAAACCTGCTGACCATCCCTGCATTAATATTTGTTTATTATTTTAAAAAGAACCCTTCGCCAACATGGCTGGGCATTGTAAAAGTATCTTTTGTTGCTATTGCGGCATTGGCCAGCGTGCAGTTTGGTATAATCCAGTATGTGGTATCGTTTGCAGCAGGTTTCGATTACTTTTTCGTTAATACCGTAAACCTGGGTTTCGGCACAGGTATATTAGTTTTTGCCATTTTAGTAATTGGCGGCCTGGTTTATGGCATCCGTTATTCGATCAGAAGGAACAAAAGAGCCTTAAACCTGATCTTATTATTCACTGTACTGCTTTTATTCGGTTACAGTTCTTTTGCGCTTTTAGTAATCAGGGCGCAGGCTAAGCCCAACCTCAACAACTACAATGTAGATAATGTATTTTCATTTTCCAGGTATTTGGGCCGCGATCAATATGGCGACAGGCCTTTATTTTATGGAGAAAACTACAATTCAGAAAAAATCGACATTAAGGAAACCGGCAAGATTTTCCGTAAGGGCAATAAGAAGTACGAACCTGCCGGAACCAAATCGGCCTACGTTTTTGCCGATAAAACTTTAATGCCCCGCATGTACAGCGATAAACCTGAGCATGTTCGCTTTTATAAAAATTACATGGGTTTTGACGATCAGCATAAACCAACATTGTTAGAAAACCTGCAATACATGTTCTCTTTCCAGGCCGGACAGATGTATATGCGTTATTTTATGTGGAATTTTGCAGGCCGGAAAAACAATGAAGACGGTCAGTTAGGCGGCACAGATGGCACCTGGCTTAGCGGAATAAAACCGGTAGATGCGATTAGACTGGGCAGTCAGAAAAACCTGCCTCCATCTGTTACCGAGAACAAAGCTTATAACCGTTTTTTCTTTTTGCCTTTAATTATCGGCCTTATCGGTGCGGTTTGGCATTTTAAACGCAACCAGAAAGATGCCGGTGTTATTGGCCTGTTGTTCTTTTCTACCGGGATTGCCATAGTGCTGTACCTCAATTCTGTTCCGGTTGAGCCCCGCGAAAGGGATTATGCTTACGTAGGCTCATTTTATGCTTTTGCCATCTGGATTGGCTTAGGCGTGTTGGGGTTAAAAGACTGGGTATTTAAAAAATTGACACCTGCACGGGCTGGTATTTTTGCATCTGTTGTGGCCATGTTCTGCGCACCGATCATCATGGCCAACCAGGGCTGGGATGATCACGACCGTTCGGATAGTCACGACGCAAGGGATATGTCTGTCAACTACCTTAAATCCTGCGCACCCAATGCCATTCTGTTTACCTATGGCGATAACGATACTTACCCGGTATGGTATGCACAGGAAGTAGAAAATATACGTCCGGATGTGCGGGTGGTAAACCTAAGTTTATTCACTGCCGATTGGTACATTGATGGCATGCGGAAAAAGCAGAACGAATCGGCCCCTTTGCCCATCACCTTAAAACCTGAACAATACGTGGAAGGTACCCGCGACATTATGTATTACCAGGATTATAAAATTGCGCAGCACATTGAGCTGAAAGAAATTTTAGATGTACTGTTATCGGATAACGATGCTGATAAAGTAACCATGAACGATGGCACAAAATATAATGTATTGCCTACCAAAAACCTGAAACTTGCGGTAAGCCCGCAACAGGTTTTAGATACAGGTACGGTACCGAAAGAAGATGCGGGCAAAATTGCAAACAGCATGGAATGGACCTTTAACCAAAACTATGTAACGAAAGGAACTTTGGCATTGTTCGATATTTTGGTGCACAACAACTGGGAACGCCCCATTTACTTTACCGGAGCCATGCCCGATGAACAGTATATCGGTTTAAACCAATACCTTTATTCGGAAGGGCTGAACAAAAGATTACTGCCGTTAAAACCGGATACAACCATTACTGAAGATTATGAGCGCATCAACCTCAGACCATTGTACAACAACCTGATGAACATTTATGCTTATGGAAATATCAAAAATGCAAATCACCTGGACAGGCAATCGTCTGATGATGTAACCAGAATCTCGAATATGTTTAACAGTGCTTTAAACGACCTGATCAACCAGGGCAAGATTGCAGAAAGCAAAAAAATGGTGAATAAATTCCTTGAAGTAATCCCGGATAAATTTTACAGCATGCGCCAGGTAATGAGTACTTATTATTTTACCGAAAGCCTTTACCGCTTAAACGACTTAAACCGCGCAAATGCAATGATCAAAAAAACGGCCGATTACGTTAATAAGGAACTGAATTATCTTGCTGATGTTTCGGAAAGCAAAAACCAGCTTGCGGCAGAGCAGGATGTACGTTTTTACCTCGCCTACCTGGGTCAAATGGTAAAATTAACTGGTGTTTTTAAACAGGGAGGGCTAAGTAAAAGCCTCGAAAAAGAGTACAACGATCTGATTGCCCGTTTTACCCCCTATGCAACCGGTTAGCATAAAAATATTTTAAATTTAAACCCATAGGCGGCTTTTAACATTCCTGCCTATGGGTTTTTCTTTTAAGACTGATTAAAATCCTTGATGTTAATAGGCTTAAGCCGTTAAAAATTGTTAAATGAATCCAAAAAATTACCTGTTTTGTCGACTAGAATAGTTAATTTCGGCAGCATTTTTATATAAAAACAATTTTTAATATCATTAAACAAACCGATGAATTATTCAAAAGTTAATAATATAGTAGGCTGGATCTGCTTTTTAATTGCTACACTCACTTATGTTTTGACCCTCGAGCCTTCTGCCAGCTTTTGGGATTGCGGTGAATTTATTGCGTCAGCATTTAGAATGCAGGTTGTTCACCAACCGGGCGCCCCATTATTCTTAATGATACAGCGTTTCTTCTCTATCTTTGCAGCTGGAGATTTAACCAAAATCGCTTACTGGATGAATGTGGGGTCGGCTGTTTCGAGCGGGGCAACTATCTTATTTTTGTTTTGGACCATTACCGCATTAGCTAAAAAAACCATCGTTAAAGCTGGTGAAGAACTTACAACCGGAAAACTCATCAGCATTATGGGTGCCGGCGCTGTTGGTGCACTGGCTTATACTTTTTCTGATAGTTTTTGGTTTTCGGCAGTTGAATCGGAAGTTTATGCACAATCATCATTATTTACTGCGATTGTTTTCTGGGCCATCCTTAAATGGGAGGCACACGCAGATGAGCCAAGAGCCGACCGCTGGTTGCTGTTTATAGCTTATATCATGGGTTTATCTATCGGTATTCACCTATTAAACTTATTAACCATCCCTGCACTGGCTTTTGTTTATTATTTCAAAAGAACTGATAAAGCGACAACCGGAGGTATTTTTAAAACCTTGCTGGTTGGTATTTTAATTCTGGCAGTAATCCAATATGGTATTATCCAATATCTGGTTTCGTTCGGTGCGTATTTCGATTTGTTCTTTGTAAATACGTTGGGTCTTGGTTTTGGAACCGGTGTTTTATTCTTCGCAATTTTATTAATCGGAGCCCTGGTTTGGGGAATCCGTTATTCGATCAGACATCAAAAGAAATTATTAAATCTGGGTTTACTATCTGCCGTGTTGATTATATTTGGTTATGCATCTTTTTCGATGATCATTATCAGGGCAAAGGCAGACCCGAATTTAAATAACAGTGCGCCTAAAGATGCTTTCTCTTTTTTAAGCTACCTCAACCGTGAGCAGTATGGCGACAGGCCATTATTGTACGGCCCTAACTATAATTCTGAAAGAACAGGAGTAGTTGAAGGTGGAAAAACCATTTGGAGAAAAGGTAAAGACAAATATGAAGTAGCTGGTAAAAAAACTGATTACGAATACAATAACAATACGCTATTGCCACGTATGTACAGTGATGACGCCAGACATGCCAGTTTTTACAAAGAATGGATGCACCTAGATGATTCAAAAAACCCTAACCTGGTTGATAATGTTGGCTTTTTAGCAAGTTACCAGATTGGTTATATGTATATGCGTTATTTCTTCTGGAACTTTGTTGGCCGCCAGAATGATGAGCAAGGTCAGGGCAGCGGATTTGAAGGCGAGTGGATTAGCGGGATTAAACCGATTGACAGCTGGCTGCGAGGTGATCAAAGTCATTTGCCGCCATCAACTGTTGACAATAAAGCATATAACCGTTTCTTCTTTTTACCCTTGATTATGGGAATAATCGGTGCACTTTGGCACTTTAAACGCAACCAAAAAGATGCAGGTGTAGTGGGTTTGTTATTCTTCTTTACCGGTATTGCAATTGTATTATACCTGAATCAAAAGCCTTTGGAGCCGCGCGAGAGAGATTACGCCTATGTAGGATCTTTCTATGCCTTTGCTATATGGATAGGGCTGGGTGCACTGGCATTACAGGAATGGCTGTTTAAAAAATTAACCCCAACTGCCGGAGCCATTGGTGCAACGGTTATTGGTTTACTGGCTGCCCCGGTTATTATGGCCGAGCAGGGATGGGATGATCATGACCGCTCTACCAAACTGGTTCCGCACGATATTGCTTTAGACTACCTGCAATCGTGTGCGCCTAATGCCATTTTGTTTACGTATGGCGATAACGATACCTATCCGCTTTGGTATATCCAGGAAGTAGAAAATGTACGTCCTGATGTGCGCATTGTAAACCTGAGTTTATTCGATACAGACTGGTATATTAACGGCTTACGCCAGAAACAAAACGAATCGGCTCCATTGCCAATTACCATGAAACCTGAACAATATGTACAGGGCGAACGCGATGTAATGCCTTATGACGATTATAAGCTTGCAGGTAATGTTGAGTTAAAAAATGTGGTTGACTTATTGTTATCAAATGATGACAGCGATAAAGTCCCTATGCAGGATGGGTCGAAATCTAACTTTTTACCAACCAAGAACTTAAAAATTACAGTTGATCCGCAGCAGGTAATCAGTACCGGGACCGTTCCGGCTGCAGATGCTGCGAAAATTGCCACCGAAATGGATTGGAAATTTAACAAGGGTTATGTAACTAAAGGTACTTTAGCCATGTTCGATATCCTTGCTCACAACAACTGGAAACGTCCGATCTATTTCGCCTCTACAGTGCCTTCAGATCAATATAACGGTTTAGATAAATACCTGTACAGCGAAGGGTTGGCTTTGCGTTTATTGCCACTTAAAGCTGATACCACAGCATCTGACGATAAACCAGACCAGTTGAACACACCTGTTCTTTATAATAATGTGATGACTAAATTTAAGTGGGGCAATATGAAAACCGCTAAATATTTAGATCCGCAATCGTCAGATGATACTTTCATTTTTACCAATATTTTCAGCAGTTTAACAAGCGGCCTGATTAAAGAAGGTAAAATTGATGAAGCTAAAAAAGTAGTAGATAAATATTTTGCCGTGATGCCAACCGAAAAATTCTTTGGCATACGCACGGTGGTTGTAAAGTTCTACATGGCCGAAAATTTATATAAATTAGGTGAAACAGCAAGGGCTAACGATATTTTAGACAAATCAGGCGATTATATCAGTAAGGAATTAAACTACCTGGCTGATATTTCACAATCAAAAGGTTTAACCGGATCGCAGAATATCCAGACCGGTTTATACTATCTTGACCGAATGGTTAAAACGAGTAAAGCTGCAGGTCAGGATAAGTTGAGCGAGAAGCTTCAGAAAACATTCAACAATCTGGAAGGCCGTTTATCGATGTTCTTTCCACAACAAGGTCCGCAATAATAAACGGGCCTGTAAATAGCTTAGCAAGCAGCTGCATTAATTTGTAGCTGCTTTTTTGTTGATCAGCCCATAAAGTGTTCGCTTGCGCTCGTTTCTAACGAGTGCAAAATAGTTTTTACGATTCCATCGTAAAGAAAAGGAAAGTGTTTCTAAATCGTAAATACGACCTGCTATTTACACGCTCGTTAGAAACGAGCGTGAGCATGCCTTTACCCACAAAAAAATCCTGTTCAGTATTACCGAACAGGATTAATTTTTATATTTTTATTAGGGCTATTCGTTTACTACGCCCATTTCGCAAAATTTCTCAATCCTTTGCTCAATCATCTTATCGGTTTTTAATTTACCCAAAGCGGCTAAATCTTTTACGATATACTCTTTTAATGTTTTACCCATCAATTCCGGATCCTGGTGCGCACCACCTAAAGGTTCAGGAATGATTCCATCAATTAACTTATTATTGAACATATCGTCAGAAGTTAATTTGAGGCATTCGGCAGCTTTTTCCTTAAAATCCCAGCTTCTCCATAAAATAGATGAACAAGACTCAGGCGAAATAACCGAATACCAGGTATGCTCTAACATATAAACTTTATCGCCGATACCGATACCCAAAGCTCCTCCCGATGCACCTTCTCCTACAACGATGCAGATAATAGGCACACGTAAAACAGCCATTTCCAATAAGTTTCTGGCAATAGCTTCTCCTTGTCCGCGTTCTTCAGCTTCCAAACCCGGGTAAGCACCCATGGTATCAATAAACGTAATAACAGGTTTATTGAATTTTTCGGCCAGGCGCATTAACCTTAAAGCTTTGCGGTAGCCTTCCGGATTGGCCATACCAAAATTGCGGTACTGGCGTTCTTTGGTGTTTTTACCCTTCTGATGACCAATAACCATTACGGTTTGGCCATTTATAGAAGCAAAGCCACCAATAATTGCTTTATCATCTTTTACCGTTCTATCGCCGTGCATTTCAATAAAATCATCGCAAATCATATTGATATAATCAAGAGTTTGCGGACGATCCGGGTGACGGCTCATCTGAACCTTGTTCCAACCGGTTAAATTTTTATATAAGTTGTTGGTAGTTTCATCTAATTTACCATCAAGCTCGTCTAAAGTGGCAGACATATCTACCTTGGTTTTTTCGGCAACTTGTTTAACCTTTTCTATCTGCTGAACTAAATCGGCAATAGGTTTTTCAAAATCGAATGATGTTTTTATCTGCTGCATAATTGAACCACAAAAATAAGTAATTATTTTTAGTTTGTAACCAACAGTTTTTTGTTTACGTTTTTACAAGTATAAAATACATCAGCAGGTTAGCAGATGCTTATAGTAAAAGTTATTATAATTGGGAAAACAATAGTAACGTGTAGAGAATTCTGCCCGTTCTAAAAAATGATATGATTTGAAAAGCAATTGCAGTGATACTTTGGCCTGGTTCTGTCCTGCTCTACCTTCTGCCGCGAAGGGCGGCAGAAGGTAGAGCAGGTTTATTTTATTCCGGTTTCTGCAACTATGTAAGTTCTGTACCGCCGCCCTCAAATGTGCTGTCATGCTGAGGCACGAAGCATCTCGCCCCGATGAAACAGATGCTTCATACCTCAGCATGACATAAACAAAAAAAGATGTAATGTAAAGCAGGACTAACATTCATTATTGTGCTGAAGCTACGCTCCAAAAAACCTAAAACAGCTAATAACTTTAAGTCCTGTTTGTTGCCAACGCTAAATCTTAAAACTTAGCTGCCTCACCTGCTTTAGGCAGGGCTTTTTTAATAAATTCGCGAATGTGGTTATTGGCCATTTTTAAATCATCTTTACGCAGGTACATCATGTGTCCGCTACGGTAACCTTCCCAGCTCATACGATCCTGAAGTTTACCGGCAGCATCTAACTGCCACATGCTATATTTGGCATTAAAATAATCGCAGGCACCATCATAATAGCCCGATTGTACCAATAAATGCAGGTAAGGATTTTGTGCCATGGCCTGACGGAGGTTATCGCCTGTTTGGTCTCCGGTTTTATCCCAGGGATACACAGAACCGAACATATTGTATTTTAAATCGGTTTTGTAGTTAAGCTCGTTGCGGATATACATGTTAATGGCCGGGGTAAAAGAATGCAGCCAGGAAGTTAGCTCTGCATTATAATCCGGACCTTCGCCCGCAGTCATTTTATCTATACCGCGGTAGCGCGAATCTAAACGCCCAACTGTGAAACCTTTATCCCTTAACAGTTCTTTCCAGAAAAAATCGGTCGGTACGTTAAGGTTATAATCTAGAATTACCTTTTCAGAAAGCCCCGAATAACGGGCCATTTTAACGGCAATGGCTTTCTTTTTATCGGCACTGAGCATGCCACCCTGCGAAATTGCCGGGATGAGCTCGTTAATGGTAAAAGTTTCTACCTCGGGCAGCATTGCTGTTAAATCTTTTCCTTGTAAATCGCTGGCCAAGGCTTTATGGTACCATGCCGTTGCGGCAAAGTAAGGCAAACGCAAAGCTGCATCAACAGGACCGCTCCGTTCAATACCCAATTCGGTTGGCGATACCAGCACCACCCCGTTTAAATACATCCACTGGCTGTTCTGCAGCTCTAAAGCAAGGCCCGAAACACGGGTTGTACCATAACTTTCGCCGATTAAAAATTTTGGCGAAGCCCAGCGGTTGTTCCGGGTTACAAAAGTATTGATCCACTCTGCCAGATACTTAATATCGGCGCGTACACCAAAGAATTTATTGGTTGGGATATCTTTGCTCACCGCCCGCGAATACCCTGTATTAACCGGATCGATGTAAACGATATCGGCCACATCTAAAATAGAATATGGATTTTCTTTATAACCGTAAGGCTGTACCGGATAACCCTCATCATCAATATTTAACATCACTGGGCCGGTATAGGCGATATGCATCCATACTGAAGCCGAACCGGGGCCTCCATTAAAAGAAATAACCAAAGGCCTCTTATCGCGGTTCTGAACATCGCTGCGTTCGTAATAAGTATAAAACAAACCTGCAATCGGCTTTCCGTCTTCATCCCATACAGGAAGTGTACCTGCAGTGGCCTTGTAAGGCACCGCCTTCCCATCGATGTTTACGGAGTGATTGGTAACCACCGAACTTTCCACCTTGATAATCCTTTCATTAGCAGATGGTTTCGCTTCGTCTTTAACTGTAACCTGCGTAGTGGTTACCGTTTCTTTAGACTGGCTTTTATTCGGTCCGGGTTGTGCATATGCCAAAGCACTTACGCTTAAAAATGTAGCAAGTATAAATTTGAATTTCATTGTTTTGATTTGGTTCCTAAATATCAAACTATTACGGCGTTTATCAAAAAAGCGCATTAGAAATGTTAACATAAAAAAACCAGCAAACTTTTAGGTCTGCCGGTTCTGCAAAAAACTGCTGCGATGAAGCAGTAGACTCTTTATTCAGGGTTGCAACTTAAATTACAACTGCTTCGGCACTTGCATCTCCAATCTGCCAGCCTATAGTTGGGTTTCCGGTAACCAATACATGTACAAAATATTCATAATAAGACCCGGCCTTGTAACCTTCAAAAGTATCGGCATAAATCGGACCCGAGGAATGAGACACCGACGTTAGCGGAACATTACCCTCTCCCTGTATGGTTACTGTAATGCTTGAATAAACCTGCCCCGTGGTATACTGAAGTGTTGCTACTGCAGACAGGCCGTTACTGGTAGTAAAATTTTTCGTAACCGTAACTCCCCCCCTACGCATAACCTTTTTAGGAGAAAGGGTTACTTTTCCGGGTATAAAACTACTGAACAGACAAACTGTAAAAGCTAAAGAAGCTACGAGTAAAGCAATTGTTTTTTTCATTTTCTTTTGTTTAAGTGGGTTAACTATTAATTAAAAATTATTGGTGTATAGTGCCAGAAAATACAACTACAACCTTTGGTAGTGATAGAAGTTAATAACCGCTAATTACGGGTGGTATAGTTGCCTGTTAATTAAAGATAATGCTTTATGGAAAAGATATTTCCCTAAATCTACACGCAAACGTTTGACTGATAAGCAAATACCAGATCACAAAGAATCTATCACTTTAATTCCAGAATCTCGTCGTCTGACAGGACTTTGTTCCAAATTTGTAATTCGTCTAACTTTCCTTTAAATCCGCCCACTGTTTGAAGCGGGAAGAACAAAGTTTCCGATTTACGCATTCTCGTTTTGTCTTTATCTGCAAACACGATCCAGTTATCGTACAATCGCTTTTCGGGTTTGCCATTTACATAAAGGCTGGTGCCTTTATTGGTTCCGGTTATAACAATATGTGTCCAGCTATTTTCAGGTACGGCATAGCCAAAATCAATATCGTAACCTTCTCTTGAAAAGCCAAGTTTGCCGGTACCTGTCTGTCTTAATTTTACAGTAGCGTTAGGCGATCTGAATAATACTGCGTCATCCAAATTGTTACTGGCAGGGTTTATCCAAAACGAAACGGTATAATCATATCCTATTTCAGTGTATGGTAAGCTGGCATAACTATCTTTTCCTGAAAATGACAAGGCATTTTTTGAATATCCTTCTAAGTAAACAGCGCCCTTGGTTTTAATTTGATTATCTTTTTGATCAAAGTTAAACCGGACTGTAAATGGCGCATCGTTTTTAGATAACTTTCCACTTATATTTAAGGAAGGGCCTTCTCCTATTTTTTTACTCAGAACATTAAAATCGTCGAACTTTAAAGTAGTGTTACTGCCGCCCCACATCTTTTGTGATAATACCTGCATGGCAGGGAATACCCTGTCGTGTACATCTTTCTCCGTAATACCATTGCCTACAATATCATTCCATACCGCAAAAGACCCACCTAATATGGTTGGATCGCCAGGTTTAAACTGAACATTGCCTATCATAGAGGGTGTCCATTTGTTATAAAGATTTTTAATATTCAGGTAATCGTAATAATAGCCGGCCGCAGGTACAATATACAACCACCCATCCGGAGTGCTGATTTGCTTATAGCCCAGTTTCTTCATTTCAACAGGGTTGGCGTAACCATTATACCAGGTATTCATCACCACATTTTCTACTTTTACAGGAGTAGTACCTTTTGCGTGTGTTAACGCTCCCCAAAGCCGAACCTCTTTTCCAAAACTTTCTACATATTTAATCATGCGATCGGTAAAAGCCCTAAAAACCTCTGCATCTTTTTTAGCATATTCATCTGTACCGATGTGAACCGCTTTGCTGGTGAATACCGGCGTGCTGCCAGAAATATACTCTTTAAATATATTTTCCATAACGGTATAACTAAGCGGATTATGCAAATCGAGATGGTCCATACCATACGCTTTACTACCAATTTCGGGAACCACTTTGGTAAAGGCCAATGCATGTGCCGGTGCATCAATTTCCGGAACAATACGAACAGCATAGTCATCAGCCAGCTGTTGCAATGCTATAAATTCCTTTTTACTATAAGAACCATCTTTTGCGGTTAATCCCGGATAGGTCGTATTTTCTAAACGGAAAGCCGAATAGGTATCGGGCCAATTATCGTTGAAATATTTTTTAAAACCATTATCATTTAAGTGGATCTGAAAATCGTTCAATTTGTAATAAGACATGAATTTCACATAATCTCTTAAAAACTGCAGGCTAAAGAACTTGCGCCCCACATCCAGCACAAAACCACGCACTTTAAATTCTGGATAATCTCTTGCCAATCCTTTCGGAATAACATTTTTCTGCTCCAGCAATTGCAGCAAGGTTCTCGTTCCCCAGAACAATCCCTGATAGTTTACGGCACTAATGGCAATATACTCATCTGTACTAAAGTAATACCCTTCTTCGCCAATGCTTTTGTCTTTTGCATTTAAGGTTAAAAAAATATCCCCTTTCTTAGGCCTGCCTTTTGCAATTGACAGGTTAATACCTGCCAGATCTTTCAGCTCTTGTTTTAATATACGTGCAGCGCTTTGCAACTGTTTTTCATTCGCTGTGTTCAAAACGATTCTGCTGGCTGTGGTTAAAGAAAAATTGCCTTTACCGCCATGCCATTCCCGTAAAGCAGGGATTACAAAAGGCTGTGGGTTAACCCCTCCATCGGAGAATTTTCCAGGCACCACGATCTGTTTAGACACATCGTACTTTATCGAATCGCTAAGCTCACTGATCAACTCGAAATATAAGCTCACATTTGTTGCAACCAGGGGGATAGTTATGTTTCCGGATCCATCAATAATGGGTTCGCGGTTACTCCCCTTAAATACCAACGAATAACCTTTGGGGCTTTGGGGGAAAATAACTTTCTTATCGCCAACCCTTATTTCTTTAATATCAGGTACGGATTGAATAACCGTACTGTCGGTTTGACCGAATAAAAGACTTTGGCTGACAACAACAAAAGCAATGGTAATCAGAATGCTTTTCATGTGTAAATGGTGAATGGTTATAATTGGTGTTTAGGTTATTCCGTTAAGCACATTACAGTTTTAATGCTGAAAATAATGCGCTTATGAGTTAAAGATAAACTAAACTTCTTTATACACTCAAGCAAGTTTTGCGCAAACGTTTGATGAAAATACAACAGAAAATAATGAAACAAAAAAAGCCGACACTGCATAAGCAATGTCGGCCAGTAACCGGGATGATATAAATTATTTATCCCACCAAACTCTACCGGTCAGATTATCTCCGCCTGGTACAGCTGCAGAAGCGGCCTTGTAGTTAACACCATTCTTGGTTGCCTCTTCTACTGGATAAGGGAAACGGCGGGGAATAGTTCCATTGGTAGCATTTCCGGGGTAAACCACAGGGTTTAGTGCCGGGAAACCTGACCTGCGCCAATTAGACCAGGTTTCGTAAAAATCTAACATGGTACATGTATGCAGCCAGTATTGGGTATTGATCATTTCTAATCCGTTTGCTGGAATATATGGGTTGGCGATAGCATAGGCATCGGCTATTGTGCCCGATATGGCCAGGCTAGCGTCGTATTGTGATAAGAAAGTGATACCGGCAGATAAACCATTGGCATAGTGGGCCGCCGCAGATCCGCCAATTGCCCATCTTTGTGCTGCTTCTGCCAATAACAATTCACTTTCGGTATAGGTTAAGATAAAAGTTACCCCGTCTTTCTTAATCATTGCCGGGTTTGGTGATGAATAAGCAGCAAAAGTGGTATAGGAAGCATCTTGCCTGATATCTCTGCCTGCAATACCGCTCAGGTCTTTTCCATTAGGCATTCCTTTTTGTAAAAGTGGATCGGCACTGTAATTAGGATTTTGTGTTTTACTGTTTTCATCAAGATAAAGACCTGTAACCGCAACTTTTCCTAAACGTGGATCGTTCGCTGTTTTTAATTTATTAATAAATGTCTGTGACCACTTCACATAATAATTTTCTTGTCCGCCATCTCCGGCCAGCACCTGACTATTACGATTCTGGGTTACTCTTGCACCTGATACATCATGTTTAACAAGGGCATTATCATCATTACTAATCATTGTTTTACCAATAACTTTTTGAGCATAGGCCTTAGCCGTATTTTCATCTACTTTGGTTAAACGCATGGCTATACGTAACAATAATGTATTTCCAAACCTTTTCCATTTATTGATGTCGCCTTTATAAATAGCATCTCCGGTAACCTTATCTCCATTAACATCCAAGGCATTAGTGGCTTCTTCTACTTCTTTTAACAAATCGGTATAAATTGCCTGTTGTTTATCATATTTAGGGGCTAAATTGCCTGTATAATAACCTTGCCCTGCTTCCGAATACGGTGCATCGCCATATAAATCTGTAATACGTTCAAAGATCAGCGCTTTCCACAACCTGGCCACCTGACGAACGTTATTATATTTAGGAGATCCTTTTGTAAATTCAACAATATCTACAATCGGTTTAACCTGCTCTACGTAGGCCCCAACAGTGGTACTGCCCCAGTATGCTGCGGTGTAACCCTCATTAAGTAAATATTTATCCCCTGCCCAATAACTCAGCACGGTAGAAAGTCCCTGCATCATGGTTGATGAATAAATGAGGTTTCCTCTCCAGGTATCGTAAGCGAAATCGATACTCCCGGTGTAAGTAAGCTGAGCAGTAGTTAAAGTATAATTGGGATCAAAAGTTGCTGCTCCATATGCGGAAGGGTTGGTATTGATATCCTCGAAGTTTTTGGTACAACCCGAGATCATTAACATGCCGATACAAAGTAACAGGCTATATTTTTTTAATATGTTTGTTTTCATTGTTCTGTCTGTTTAAAATTAAAGCTTAACACTAAGGTTTACACCAAACGTTCTAACTGGCGGTACACCACCCAATTCCAATCCCGGAAAAGTGGCATTGTAACTCGATTCAGGGTCGATATTATCCGTCTTTTTCATCAGGATAAATAAATTGCGGCCAACAAGACTTACATTTAAGCCATGTATCTTGTTATTGAACATCTTGGCAGGAAAGTTATAACCCAGGGTTATCTGTCTGAACTTTATGAAACTGGCATCCTGTACAAATTTATTTGATACGTTATCTGCAGAAAGCTGATAATAAGCTGCAGCAGTATTTCCTAAAGCCTCACGGTTTTCAAGTGTGGCCTGGTGTAACCCAAATACGTAGCCATAATAATCGGTAGCTGAAAATAATTTTCCGCCCCATTTACCATCAATCAGAAATGATAATGTTGCCCCTTTATAATTAAACTCGTTATTCCAGCCGGCAAACCATTTATTATAGGCAGAGCCATATGCAACAAGATCTCCACGTTGGGGGGCACCGTTTGCGCCGAGCATGATATTGCCCGATGCATCGTACTTATAATCATAAGCCATTACCTGAGAGGCTGCTTTGCCCGGAATATTCTGTAAAAATCCAACTCCAGATCTTGAAGTGGCAATAAGATTTGAAGTCACACCATCGGCGAGCGAGATTACTTTGTTATCATTATACGATCCGTTTAAAGAAGAAGTCCATACGAAATCTTTGTTTTTTACTACCTGACCAGACAGCAACAGCTCCACTCCTTTATTTTCTATTTTGCCCGAGTTCAACACCGCACCACTATAACCTGTTGAGGTAGATGTGGTTACAAAAGTGATTTCATCTTTAGATATTTTTTTGTACCAGGTAAAATCAAGGTTTAAACGGTCTCCAAAGAAGCGCATTTCCGTTCCGATCTCCAATTCTGATGCTTTTGAAGCCTTTAATGCAGAATTAGGAATATTTACATTCGAAATGGTACCCAATGGCAATCCGTTTAAAACCTCACTTCTCAAACTATAGGTCAACAAAGTTTGATAAGGATCAGTGGCCTGGCCAACTACTGCGTAACCTGCCCTAACTTTACCAAAGCTTAAGAATGATGGTTTCCAAACTTCTGAAAAAACAAATGAACCACTAATGGAAGGATAAACCACATTCAACTTATTGTCTTTACCAGGCGTTGCCAGTGTAGAAAACCAGTCAGTACGTCCGCTACCGGTTAAATACAAAATATCTTGATAGGCAAGTTCAAGCGTACCGTATACCGATTGCGTTTCGGCTTCGGATGTGACATAAGCCACTGATTTATTTTTAGCATTTAAAATGTTGTAAACACCTGCTACGGCAAAATCGGTACCACTATTGGTCGTTTGAGTTATATTTGTTCTGCGGTAACTGCCACCAATATTTGGCGTGATCGAGAAATCTTCGTCTACTTTAAAAGGCTTGCCGATTAATACATCGACGTTAACATCTGCAAATTTGGTAGCCTGCTCTACAATTTTACCTGGAGCATAATAAGCTGTACCTGAAGGTACTACATTTTTATAGGTGTCGTTATAAGCATCACGACCTGCACGGCCTTGTAAAAACAAACCATTATCAAAAGTATAGCGGGCATTAAAAGAGCTGATCAAACGTTCGCGTTTGGTATCGTTTACAAATTCATTTGCCGCAAACCATGGATTGGTGGCATAGGCATTGCCTTTATTGTACTGAATTTCATTTCCATTTGCATCTTTCCATGGATCGAGGCTTTTTACACTTACACTCGTTGGTAAAAAAGCCACATTATAATTGGCATTACCTGCACCATCTGATACCATCGGCCTGTTTTTTGCCTGCTCCAGAATGTAATTCATTCGGGCATCAATGGTTAGGCATTTAATTGGGTTAAAGGTACCTACCAGGTTAAAAGATTGCCTGTTTAAACCAGAATTAGGCACAACCGAAGTATTGTGTACATCGTTGGCAGACAACCGGATAGAGCCGCCATCAAAACTTTTATTTAAAGCCAGGGTGTTAGACCATGTGCCTCCGGTACGGTAGAAATCTTCTATATTATTTTTCTGTGCAGTATAAGGCCTGCTTACCCCATCAAACTGAACCACGTTAGATCCATCTAATCTGGCACCCCAGCTCGATCCACCAACCTGTGCAGCAGCAGCGGCATCAGTTGGCTTTACACCATTGGCACCCTGTCCGTAAACGTACTGCCAGTTGGTTCTGTCCATTACTTGCTCTGCAACGTAATTGGTATTAAATTCGATGCTATTGCCTTTTCCGCTTTTGGTGGTGATCAGAATTACCCCTGCTTTTGCACGGTAACCATATAATGCTGCAGCCGCAGCACCTTTAAGTACTGAAATACTTTCAATATCATCCGGATTTAAATTTCCAACCGCATCCCCAAAATCAGGTGCATTATCATATTGGCTACCAGAGTTTCCATTGGCATTTAGGTTATTTAAACCTACCGGTTTATTTTCCATCGGTACACCATTAATTACATATAAGGGCTGGTTGGTTTGGCTTAAGCTTGAAACCCCGCGAATGGTTACGCTGGTTGCTGCGCCAGCACCTCCTGATGTGGAACTGATGTCTAAACCGGCCACTTTACCTACTAAAGAGTTGGCTACATTATTTTCTCTGGCCTGCGTTAACGTTTCGCCACTTACCTGTGTAACCGAATAACCTAATGCTCTTCTTTCTTTTTTGATACCCAAAGCAGTAACCACCACATCAGTAAGCTGTTTGGTATCTTCTGCCAGTACGATATCGATACTGTTTTGCGTGCCTATAGCGATTTCCCTTGTCTGAAAACCTGCATAAGAAACCACCAAAACTGCATTTTCGGGGGCGTTTAAGACGAATTTTCCGTTTATATCGGTAGAAGTGCCAATACCAGTTCCTTTAACCCTCACACTTGCACCGGGTAAAGCCCCTCCAAGGGCATCTTTTACGGTTCCGCTAATAGGTACTTCTTTATTTTTACTGATTACGATTAAGCCGCCTTCAGAAACAGAATATTTCAGGTTCGTTCTGTTTAAAATGGCTGCCAGCACATCCGTAACCAAAGTATTGGTTACCGTAATGCTTACGTCTTTATTTACCGGAACGTAAGAAGAACTGTAAACAAAATGGTAACTGCTCTGCTGTTCAATAATCTGTAAAACCCTGGCTAGCTTTGTTTTTTTAACATCTAAAGAAATTTTTTCCTGGGAAAAAACCGATGCCGAAACATTAAGACAGGTAATGAAAACCATAATACAGGCTAGTTTCATTAGCATAATGAATTTTAGAAGCGCCTTATATTTTGGGCGCCCTTGCAGTAAGTAATAATAAATCATATTTTTGTTTTTTTTGGTTGCATAAAGTTCTTGGCAGCAATCTGTTTGCGCATAAACTGCCATTAATTAATCAAAAGAGAAATTGTTAAGGGCGGTGCTCCAACACCGTCCTTTTTCTTCCTATTTCGAGATGGTTACCTGTTTTCCTTTTATCTCATATTTAAAATTATTTTCAGCTGCTTTTAAAGCATGTAAAACTTCTTCAATGCTTTCGTTTGTAATGGTTGCCGTAAAACGGTATTTTTCTATTGAAGGATCTGTAAATTTAATTTCAACGTTATACCATTTTTCTAAAACATTCTTAATCTCATCAAAATCCTGATCATAAATTTCGATCCGGTTCTGTGTCCAGGCTGTTTCTACAATGGTGCTGTCTTTAATCTTTGTGTAATGGTTAATGGTAATTTCGGGCCTTAAAGTGGCATGCTTAAGCAATTTACTTTTCTGCTGCTGAACCACACTCTTATAAAAAGTAACTTTCTCACTTGGTTTTAAGGTAATGGTTCCTCCGTTACCATTTACCCCTTCCATGGTAATTAGGCCACGGATTAAAGTGGCTTCTGATGTTGTTTCATCAGGATAAGCCTTTACGTTAAAAGCGGTACCCAATACATTGATATTAAAATCGGTTGTACGCACTTTAAAAGGTTTGTTTTTATCATGAGCCACATCAAAAAAAGCCTCCCCTGTTAAGGTAACTTCTCTGTATTGATCGTTAAAACCTCTGGTAACCTCTAAAGTGCTTTTGGCATTTAAGAGTACTGTAGTTCCATCCTGGAGCTTAATTTTTTTACGCTCGCCGCTTTTTGTAGTAAAGGTGTAAACCTCCTGCGCAGCATTTCCTGTATTGTTGTGCTTAAAGTATGTGTTATAAACCAACACTGTACCAAGCACTAAAACTAATGCCGCCGCAATTTTAAGCCATAAATAACGGTTCAGTTTAACCACTTTTTCTTCAGGGAACATACTTCCCCTTAAAATCTCGGTCTGTTTATTTAATGGGCGTTTATTCCCGCTCAATATCACGTAAAGTTTTCTTGCTTCTGCAATTACTGCAGCCTGCTCGGGGTGGGCATTAATGTACTTTTCCCAATATCCAATGCAAAGCTTATCGGTACCGGCACAATATTGCTGGAAAGTGCTATCGACAAGAAAATCTTCTGCATTGAATTTACTTCTATCAACCATTATCATTTGCCTTTTATATATCAGTGCCCAAAAGCTTTACTTTTTCCTAAGAAAATTTTAACTTTTTTTTAATGTGGCGAAATATGTGCCCTGAAAGTGGATTTGATAAAGAAATTTAATTTGCAGAAATGCAGATTAAAAGATACAAAGGAGTTGATCCGCTACCGGTTCAAGCGGTTTTTATTTTTTATGGAAAGCAATTGCAGAAGCGTTTGGGTACGATAGTCCTGCTATCCGCTTTATCTCACTGCGTTCGATGTCCGCTTCTATCAGGTTTAGGTGGCGCAGCCTGTATTACTATTTGGGGTTGCAGGGTGCAGAATAAATAACTTACTGTTCGAAGGGGATTAGATCGCCAAGAACCACCAGCCTCCTATTCCTAAACCCGGTAGTAACGAAAATCCTTTTTATTGCTTAATAACAATATTTAACTATACCGTTTATCTGCAATAAAAAGATTGAAGTGAATAACGGGACTACAGCACCTACGGAGCTTGGAATGTTCGTTTTCAAAATATAAAACCCATTATCTCAAACTGGCAAACTGTGAGAATAGAAAGACTTTAGCAGTTTTAAGTTATTAATTTTTGAGCGTTTAACACGCTATCCGCTGTATCTTTTGGCTTTCCTTCGACCCGGCTCAGGATGACACCAAAAGGATGCCGCTTCTATCGTTAACGCATATTTTCTGTCCAAATGAGAAGTTATAAAGAGATTGATCGTAAGGGAGGCTTTGGAAGTTTTAAGATGAATAAAGATCTCTCTATTCCGCTGCGCTGCAATCGGGATGACGAAACAACGAGGTTTACGCATTAAATTCTTTCCTCAGAATTTTAAGCGCATCGTAAATGGTATTATATGCCGTTTTTATGGTTTGGTTGCTTTGTTCGGCAATCTGCTCATAGCTTAAACCTTCAAAAAATTTTAAATGGATGAGCTGTTTTTGCTTAAAGGTGAGTTTTTCCAATGCATTTTTGAGCTGATGCTGAACCAATTCGTCGCTTTGCACCTTAACAATAAACTCTTCGTAGCTCATTTCCATCCAATCGCCATCGGCCCCGGCATTAAAAAGCGCATCGTTAATTTTGCGCTTTCTTTCTAATATTCTGAGCAGTTTACGTTTAAGAAAAGTACGCAGATAGGCTTCAACATGATCTACACGGGTTAAGCTTTCGTGTTTCTCCCAAATGGTGGTAAAAACAAGATCTGTAGCTTCACTGGCAGTATCGGCATCGGCACAAACCCTGATACCGAAATTGACGAGCGGGTAATAAAGCGCTGCGTACAGATCAAAAAATGCATCTTTATCGCCAATCCGTAACCGTTCCCATAATAAGTGATGCGTTAGTTTACTGCTCATTAACCTGTTAGTTGTTATCACAATATTAACTAAAAACAACAAGATTATACCTGCAGATTGTTGAATCTAAAAAAAAACCTCTCAGGTTTTGAAAACCAGAGAGGTAGATATTACTTTAAAGCCGTTTTACTGTAAATATGATATTCACCCGGCGCCAGCGTTCTGTTATAACTATTAGATGCAAGGTTAATACTGCTTCCGACCGCATCTACCCAAACTCCCGACGAACCAAAATCAATATGGGCCGTCTGGCTCACTACATCAAAATTGCCTACTACTACAACGGTATTTGAACCTTCTGTTAATCTGATGTATTTAATTCCTCCGGCAAGACTATAAGCAGAGTTTATTGAATTAAAAATACTGTTGTTCTTTTTCAGCCTGATAAACCTGGCATAAGCATCGTACAAAGCTTTACGGTTCGGATCTGCGTAATAATCCCATTTAATAGGTTTTTCTCCTGTTCTTCCATTAAAATCGATGTTAATATCGTAACCCAGTTCTCCAAACTGCCAGATCATTTTTGGCCCGGGAATGCTGAAGAGGAAAGCTGCTGCCAATTCTTCCCTTTTTAATGAGGTGGCCAAATTTCCTTTAATTACATAACTACCTGAAGCATTTCCATAGGTAATATTCTTAAAGTTTAACCGCTCCTCGTCGTGACTTTCGCCATAGCCAACCAAATTCTCTGATCTGGTAAAACCATGATTGGCATAAAAACCCCACTGAAAATTAGAATTATCTAACCAACCCATGGTTGCTTCGTTCATGTTATAATTCATGTTGTTCCAAAGCATCATGCCATCATCGGCCAAAACTTTTTCTTCCGATTCTTCAGCAAAATGCTCTAAAATCACATAAAAACTGGGATCTAAACTTTTGATGTAACCATTATAGTCTTTCCAGATGGCGATACGACCAGCATCGTATAACCTGAACTGCGCATCATCGGTTGATGCTTTCTGGGTAAAACCTTTAGAAAGATCGAAACGGAAGCCATCAATTTTATATTGCTGCATCCAAAATTTCATTACATCTTTCGAGAATTTTTTGGTGGCTTGGCTTTCATGGTTAAAATCGTAACCCACATTAAAAGGATGTTTGGCATCAACATTAAACCACGGGCTATTTGCAGTAGGTTTTGAACCATCGAAATACAATTGCACCATAGGCGATTGGCCAAAAGAATGATTTAATACCATATCCATAATTACGGCAATGCCGCGGCCATGGCATTCATCGATAAAGTTTTGCAAAGCCACTTTGGTACCATAATATTTATCGGGTGCAAAATAAAAAGAAGGATTATAACCCCAGCTTAAATTCCCTTCAAATTCATTTACCGGCATTAACTCAATTGCGTTGATGCCCAAACCTGTTAAATAATCGAGTTTGGCCAAAGTTGATGCGTAATTATGCTCGGCAGTAAAATCGCGGATGAGCAATTCGTAAATTACCAGGTTATCTTTAGCAGGACGGGTAAAGCCGGCATTTTTCCAGGTATAAAGTGGCTGATTAGCTTGCATTACACTTACAATTCCTGTTGTTTTACCTGCTGGATAGATTTTTAAATTTGGATACGTTGCTGCAGTAATGTATTTATCGTTATCAGGATCAAGCACTTTCTCGCAATAAGGATCGGCAACCTTTAGGTTTCCATCAACATAAAACTGATAGGCATATTCAGTAGTCGGATTTAGATTATCAACCTGAATCCACCAATAATTTCCATCAGGTGTATTTTTCATGGGTAAAGTAGTCGTAGACCAATCGTTAAATTCACCAATCAATGAGACTGATTTTTTATTGGGTGCATACAAGCTTACAATAGCCGATGTTCCGTTATTGATAAATACCACGCCATCTTTAGCTCCCGCAGGCAAGGCTGCTGTTTGGGTTGTTGGTGTTGGTTCTAAGCTAGCATCTGTTAATGCTTTTTTACAGGCAGTATTAAACGCTGTTACCAATAGCAACAGGTAGATAATTTTTTTCATTTGGTTAGAGATTTTGTATTAATTTATATCATTGTAATGCACAAAGCGATCGTAGTAAGATTGCTTTGTGATTCGCAATTCTATCGATCTGTGTCTTCACAGACTGAAATATCATTAATGTGGTTAATGAGTTGTAAACACACAGCCCATTGATATCTTATATTGACCTATTTATATCTTTACTGGTCTGTATGGACACAGACCAAAGAATAGTTTACACAGACCTATTTTCTTCCACTTCTAGTTTTGAAGCCAAAACTTCGTCTGTTTTCTTTGGTTCACGGATAAATACATAACAGATTACAGCAGCTAAAATCATTAAGCCACCCCCCAGTTGAACTGCCAAAAGCCTGTCGTTATGGAGTACATTACGCATTAACCAACCAAAACCTAAGGAGGCAATAATCTCCGGCAATACAATAAAAAAGTTGAAGATGCCCATGTAGATCCCGATTTTATCTTTAGGTAGCGAACCGCTTAACATGGCGTATGGCATAGAAAGGATACTCGCCCAGGCAATGCCCACCCCCGTCATGCAGAGGTACAACATGTTTTTGTCGTGTACCCAGGCTACGCTGATTAAACCAGCTGCGCCGCAGATTAAACACAGGGCGTGGGTGGTTTTACGGCCAAGTGTATCGGCAATTTTAGGGAGTATTAAAGCAAAGAGGAAGGTAACCACACTGTAATAGGCCAAGGTTAAACTGCCAAAATCTGCACCCTGCGCATAAACGGGATCAGCTGCATCCTTACCGCCAAAAACATTAACAGCAACAGCTGTAGTGTAGTAAAACCACATTAAAAACAAACCTGGCCAGGTAAAAAACTGTACCAAAGAAACTACCTGCATTCTTTTGGGCATATTCCTCAAGGCGTGAAAAATTTCACTTGCACCGCCACCAAAACCTTTATTGCTTTCTTTTACCTTTTCTTTAAAATCTACATCCTGTGGCGGGTATTCTTTGGTGGTAAGCACTGTCCATAATACCGCAGCAAAAAAGAAAAATGCACCGATGTAAAAAGAAAACTTTACGTTTTCAGGAATAGTTCCCTGCTCTGCTGTATTGGTAAGGTGGAAGATATTGTTCATGATCCACGGTAAGGCCGAAGCCACGCTGCCTCCTAAACCAATCATCATGCTCTGCATAATAAAACCCCTGTTAACCTGGCTATCGGGTAATTTATCGGTAACAAAAGCCCGGAAAGGTTCCATTGCAATATTTCCAAAAACATCCAGAATCCAAAGTAAACCAGCGGCCATCCATAATGCACTGCTATGTGGCATAAAAATTAAAGCAATACTGCTTACAATGGCCCCAATCATAAAATAAGGTCTTCTTCTGCCCCATTTTGGATGCCAGGTGCGATCGCTTAAATAACCGATAATGGGCTGCACCAACAGGCCGGTTAAAGGTGCTGCTAAAAACAATAATGGAACCTGATCTGGATTGGCACCAAGATTTTCGTAAATACGGCCCATGTTGGCGCGTTGTAAATCCCAACCGAACTGGATCCCGAAAAACCCCACACTCATATTGATAATTTGTGCCAAGGTTAATTTAGGGTTTTCGAATATTGTTTTTAAGCTCATTTTGTTTCGTTTAAGCGCTTAGCGCGGGGCGCATGGCGTTCTAATTTGGTTTAATTAAATTAATTTCAATGCCATTCATCTGTAAATCGCCAACGCGGGGCGCCAGACGTTCGACACAGACTATTAAAATTCAATCACCTGAGCACTAACCGGCGCCAAGGTTACAGGTATGCTTGTTCCTGGTGGGATATTCAATTTTTTATCGGTTATGAGCTCAGTAACTGGTGATGAAGGTTTTACCTTTAAAATCTGATCAGGGATTTCGATATTGGCGGTTAAAGTTTGGTTCCGGTCGAAATTGGCCACCACCAACAAGCGCTGCTTGCCCGAGTAACGGATAAAAGCATACATGCGGTTATTCATATTTCCAGTTACAGGCACCTCATAAATCCCACCATTGATGACGGCATCACTTGTTGAAGTTACTTTTAATAATTGCTTGTAATAAGCCCTTAAATTTTGCTGAGCAGCATTTAATTTCCGGCCGTCGAACAAGCCGCCGTTCATCCACTTCTGGTGATTGGGAACACCCCAGTAATCGAAAATCGTGGTGCGGTTATCATCACCACCAAACCCCTCTTGTCCTTTCCCCGGTTCTCCAACTTCCTGGCCAAAATAAAGCATCACCGGTCCGCCCCCAAGGGTTGCCGAAACCACCATGGCCGGTAAAGCCAGTTCGGCCTTGCCCGCAAATCCGGCTGATGCAATGCGCTCCTCATCGTGATTTTCTAAAAAGCGTAACATATGTTTGCCAAAACCCGCACTCTCTACCTGCCACACATGTTTAATCGCTGCTACATCTGCAACTGGTTCATTTCTGACCAGTTTTTTAAGTCCATCGTATAAACCCACTTTATCATAGAGGTAATCAAATTTACCTTCATCTAAATATTGTTTGTAAACTTTTGGATTGTAGGCCTCTCCGATAAAAATTAAATCAGGATTCACTTTTTTAACCTGTGGAATGACCCAGCTCCAAAAAGCAATGGGTACCATTTCGGCCATATCACACCTAAAGCCATCTACCCCCTTATTGGTCCAGTAGGTTAAAATATCGCGCATTTTTAGCCAAACCGGTGGAATGGGATCAAAATATTGTTTTTTGCCATTCTGGTAATCTATGCCGTAATTCAACTTAATGGTTTCGTACCAATCGTCGTATTTGGGCTTTGCTGAAAATACATTATTGCCAGTTGCTTTTGCAGGATTTTCTTGATACGGAGCATCCTGATGTATGGAAAGTGGTGTTTTTTGTGCACCCGCAGGAACCACCAAAGCCTGGCCCGGGATATAATAAAAATCGTTCTCGGGACTAAATGCCCGGGTTACATCGTCTTTAGCCCCAAAATCGGTTATTCCTTCAGGTTTTGCATAAGAATGATAGCTCCGGGCAACATGGTTGGGTACAAAATCGATCAACACCTTCAAATTGCTGTCGTGTGTTCTTTTAACCAAAGCCTCAAATTCTTTCATCCTGTTTTTAACATCAACGGCTAAATCGGGATCTACATCGTAATAATCGCGTATAGCGTAAGGCGAACCCGCCCTTCCTTTCACCACACTGGCATGATCAACCTTGATTCCATAAGCCGAATAATCGGTAAGGCTGGCGTGGGCAATAACGCCTGTATACCAAACATAATTTGCATGAAGCTCTTTTATACCATCGAGTGCCTTACCGGTAATGTCATTAAACTTACCCGAACCATTTTGTTCAATGGTACCGTAAGGGATATTGGCAGTGCTTTTATTTCCGAACAAACGGGGCAACAACTGGTATATAACGACCTGTTTATCGTTCATGTGGGCATACTGTTTTTGTGCAAAGGATGATGTTGAAATAACTAAAAAGAAAATTACCACCATGTAAACAACCGCTTTAAGATTGCTCTGCTGCTCCTCCGCGCAATGATCATTCATCAGGGAAGTGGCATTTTTCATTTTACATTTTACCTCTACAATCATACCAACTCGGCATTATTTACTTCAATTTCGGTATTTCCTGCCAATTTATATACCTGGTTTCGGATACCGATTTCCAAATCGATGGAGGCATGGTTCTTAATACTGATACCGTTTTCGGCAATGTTGATTTTTAAGGTAGCTCCCCTGAAACCAATAGTAAAAGAGAAAGACTTCCATTTGCCTGGCAAGAAAGGATTAAACTGCAGTTTACCATCGCGTACACGCATACCTGCAAAACCTTCTACTACACTCATCCAAGTGCCGGCCATAGAAGTGATGTGCAAACCATCTTCGGTATCGTTGTTATAATCGTCTAAGTCTAAACGGGCAGTACGTAAATAAAATTCGTAAGCACGGGCTTCGTCGTTTAATTTTGCGGCCAAAATACTATGTACGCAAGGCGACAATGAACTTTCGTGCACGGTACGAGGCTCATAAAAATCGAAGTTGCGTTTCAATGTTTCCTGGTCGTAATCTTCTTCAAAGAAATATAATCCCTGTAAAACATCGGCCTGTTTAATAAAACACGAGCGTAAAATCCTGTCCCAGCTCCATTTCTGGTTAATTGGTCTTTCGCTTGCCGGCAGGTCTTTTACTAAAGTTTGTTCTTTATCTAAATATCCATCCTGTTGTAAGAAAATGCCCAATTTTTCATCTTGTGGATAATACATTTTCTCAATGATATCGGCCCAATCGGCAAATTCCTTTTCATCGAAATTTAAGTTTTTTAACAGACTATCGTATTTTTCAGGTTGTTGTGTTTTTACAATTTCGGCTGCTTCGGTGGCATATTTCATACACCATGTTGCCAGAACATTAGTGTACCAATTGTTGTTTACGTTGTTTTCGTATTCATTTGGACCCGTTACGCCAAGCATTACATATTGCTGTTTATCGTTGCTCCAGTTAACACGCTGTTTCCAAAAACGAGCGATACCGATCAATACTTCTAAACCGAAATCAGAAAGATAACTTTCATCGCCAGTGTAGCGGATGTAATTAAAAATGGCAAAGGCAATGGCCCCGTTACGATGAATCTCTTCGAAAGTAATTTCCCATTCGTTATGGCATTCTTCGCCGTTCATCGTTACCATTGGATACAATGCTGCACCGTCTTTAAAACCTAATTTCCCGGCATTTTCTATGGCTTTGCCCAATTGTTTATGACGGTAAACCAGCAGATTTTTACTAACTTCCTGTGGAGCAGTGGCGAGGTAAAAAGGCACGCAATAAGCCTCTGTATCCCAATAGGTTGAACCACCATATTTTTCCCCGGTAAATCCCTTCGGACCAATGTTCAAGCGGTCATCTTTACCGGTATAGGTCTGAAAAAGCTGGAAAATATTAAAACGGATGGCTTGTTGAGCCGAAACATCGCCCTCAATAATGATATCGCTTTCTTCCCATTTAGTTGCCCAGGCTTCGCTTTGTTCTTTTAACAAAGTATCAAAACCTTTAGCAGAGGCTTTGGCAATTACCGATTTTGTTTCTTTTAAAAGTGATTCTTTTGGGTAATTTTCGGAAGATAAATTCGCTGCAATTTTAATCAGCGTGATCTCCTCGTTTGCTTTAACATCCAGGGCAAAAACTTGCCCGACAAATTTCTCTTTACGTACAGCATCCGGACTGATCGCTAATTTCTCTGCATTTTTATATAGCTCAACATTACTTCCTGTACAAACCTCAAAGGCGGTTTTCTTTGTTCTTAGTTTGATATAAGCTTCTGTTCCCGAAATTTCATCTGTGATTTTATCCCAGAATTTTTCATCATAGTTGCTGTCCTGATTTTTAACATCGCCATCAATAAAGGGCATTAATGTTAATCTGCCATCGAAATTTAATGGAGTAATGCTGTAACGGATGGCGCCAACTTCATCATCGGCAATGCTGCAAAAACGGGTCGATTTAACTTTTAGGGTTTTACCGCTTTTTAATTCGGCTGTGAAAGTACGTTCTAAATACCCTGCATGCATGTTTAACACGCGTTTAAAATCACTAACCTTAGCTGTTGCCAGATCAAGGATTTCGTCATCCAGTTTTACTTCGATCCCTACCCAGTTTGCCGCATTTAGTACTTTGGCAAAATATTCCGGATACCCGTTTTTCCACCACCCCACACGGGTTTTATCCGGATAATAAACACCTGCAACATAATTTCCGGGCAGGGTTTCTCCGGTATAAGTTTCTTCAAAATTAGCACGCTGGCCCATACGTCCATTACCCAAACTGAAAATACTTTCCGAAATTTTATTTAAATGTGGATCAAAGCCTTCTTCGATAATATTCCACTCATCTGCTTTAATGTAATTTTTCATAATTAGTATTGAGTAGTGAGATATGAGATTTGAGACAATGTCCTCAACCTAAACCCTACACCTTAAACCTATAAATTCTCTAAATCGTTAACTGTTAATTTGTCTAATCCGCTTACTACCAGATCGGCCTGGCCAAGCACACTTTTTTCGCCGATACCGATGGCTTTCATTCCACCTCTTTTTGCAGCCTCCACACCGGCTACGGCATCTTCAAAAACCACACATTCATCAGGTTTAAAGCCTAAAAGTTCGGCTCCCTTTAAAAATACTTCCGGATCGGGTTTTGATTTGGTTACCATATTGCCATCCACAATCTTATCAAAGAAATGGGCCAAACCTGTTTTTTCTAAAATAATTGCCGAGTTTTTACTTGCCGAACCCAAAGCTAATTTGTAACCGGCTTTATGAATTGTGGTTAAGAAATCGACCGTTCCGGGTAAAACTTCTGCAGGGGTCATTTTGGTAATCATCTCTACGTACCAGCCGTTTTTTAAGGCCGCCAGTTCTTCTTTTTCTGTATCGGTTTTTTCTACCCCGCCCCAGGCGAGAATCTTGTTTAAGCTTTCTACACGGCTAACGCCTTTCAACTGCTCGTTCTGTTCTTCCGTAAAATCGAAGCCCATGGTATTGGCCAGGCGTTTCCAGGCTTTATAATGGTATACCGCCGTATCAACCAGTACACCGTCCAAATCGAATAGGCAAGCCTTTATTGAGCTGGAAGATGAAAGGTGGGAGGCGGAAGGTTTTGAATGATTATTATCTTGCATCTTTGTTATGTTTTTTGGCATCGGGTAGTGAGTATCTGGCATAAAAATGTAACCTTACCCCCTTCAACTTTTTGCTTTTTTTACCTTAATTCCAATACCAATGTGGTTTTAGCAGGCACCTTAATATTTTGAAAATTGATGTTTTCGCCGGTAATAACATTTTTAGCTGTGGTAATTCCTGCTGTTCTTTCGGCGAAGCGATCGGTATTCAATGTTTTTTCTTTTTCTGTATTGTTTATAATAACCATTACAGTGCCTTTTGGTTCTGCATGGTAACGGAAATAAACATAAAGATCATCCTGCGGAACAAACTGCATCAAATTACCGGTTTGAAGTGCAGCACTGTTTTTTCTGAAATTGGCCAGTGTTTTTACAAAATTGAAAGCCTCATTCTCTTTGTTGGTCCGGTCATCTGCCACAAACTTATCTTTTTTGTCGCCCTCCCATCCACCAGGAAAATCAGAACGGATCAAACCATCGGGATTAGAGAAGTTTTTCATCAGGATTTCGGTTCCATAATACATCTGCGGAATACCACGCATAGTTAACAGGATACCCATACCCATTTTATATTTATCGAAATCTTCGCCAACCATCGAGTAAAATCCGCTCAAATCATGGTTATCTAAAAAGATGCAGTTGGTATTTGGGTTTTTATAAAGAAAATCGTGTGCCAGGGTGGCATACAAACGGTTAATTCCGTCTACCCAACCATTTTTACCATTTATTCCTTCGTAAATCGCATCTTTTAAAGCCGCATCGGTGATGCCTTGCAAATGGGTATCGAAGCCGCGGTTAACGGTATTGCCACCGGTAAAAAAGGCCTGGTTCGCCACCGCAGTAACCAGTGTTTCGCCAAAAACAGATAAATGCGGGAATTCTGCCTGAACTTTTAAAGCCCAATCGGCCATGTAAACCGGATCGTTATATCCGTAAGTATCTAAACGCAAGCCATCAATACCAGCATATTCGATCCACCAGATGTGATTTTGCGTAAGGTAATTTTGCACATAAGGATTACGCTGGTTTAAATCGGGCATTGTAGGTACAAACCAACCATCTAGCATCTGTTTACGGTCTGCCGCCGATGCATGTATATCCATTAAAGTTTGATCGCGGTAGCTGGTTTGGGTATATTTTGGCCATTGGTTTAACCAGTTTTTCATTGGTAAATCTTTATAAAACCAATGATGGGTGCCGATGTGGTTGTGCACAACATCTTTAATCACCTTCAGTCCTTTAGCATGGGCAATTTCTACATACTTTTTATAAAGTGCATTTGTGCCATATCGAGGATCTATTTTATAATGATCGGTTACCGCATAGCCGTGATAGGAAGCTTGCGGCATGTCGTTTTCTACCTCTGGTGTCATCCAAACGGTAGTTATCCCCAAATCTTTCAGGTAATCGAGGTGGTTAATTACACCTTGAATATCGCCGCCATGGCGGTAGTACATGCTATCACGGTTTAATGCCGTTTCAGCTAAGCCCTGAACCACATCGTTGCTTTTATCGCCGTTCGAAAAACGATCGGGCATGAGCAGGTAAATAAAATCTTTGCTGGTTACCCCCTGAATCCTGCCCGCACTTTTATCGCGGTTTTTTAATTCGTAAGTGTAAGTCAATATCTTTTTTCCGTTAACAGTAAAGTTAATCGGGAATTTCCCGGCTTTAGCTGTTGGCGCAACTGTTAAATCGAGAAATAAATAATTTGGGTTTTCTACTTTATTAACCTTAACGAGTTTAACCCCCGGATAAGTTAAGGCCACAGTGGTATTGGCAATGTTTTCGCCATGTACCAATAATTGCAGTTTTGGGTTGTGCATACCGGTAAACCAAAACATCGGTTCGATACGCTCGAGTGTTTGGCCGAAAAGGCTATTGAAAGAAAGGATAAGCAAAAGCGCAAGGGTGCTGCTTATCTTTTTAAAAAAAGTATTAGTATGAGCATTAAATAGCAATGGAAATTTTTTAAGGGTTTGAGGTCTGATCATGCTAAAACTTAAAAATGCCCTACAGCAAAAAATGCTGCAGGACGGTATGTATAACAATTAGTTTTTAACCATAGTGGCTTTTTTGGCCGCCACATCTAAAGTAATGGTATAAGTGCCGGCAGTGGTAACGGCAATATTATCGCCTCCGTTCGTAAGCGTACTTAAGCTACCACCAAGGTTTGTACCCCAATCATGGGCAAACCTAAATTTGAAAGCCCCGGTGGTTAATGTGGTTTTAATGGTATAAAAGTTCGCCTTGCCATCATTGGTTACCTTCATATCGGTATCATTGCCCCAGCCACCTGCGGTAGCGTCGCCAATAATCGACCATTCTTTCGGAACGCCGATGGTATAAGTACCCGCATTCAGGTCAACGGTTACCTGTTTCACCACAGCATCAGTCGATTTAAGGTTATCGCCTGCACTGCTGCTGATTTTACCCCCTCCTGCGTCGCCATAAGCTACATCCCATTTTTTTGCCGGGGTAACTTTAAATTCGAGGTTACCAGGGGTAAAGGCGATCATGCCGGTATAAACACCATTGCTTGAAGCAGAGATCAGACTATCGGCAGTGGCAGGATTCCAGCCCTGATATGCACCGGGAACATAAACCCATGCCGAGGCCAGATAAGGCGTAGCGGTTAAGGTGATTACGTTTGAGTAAGTTAAATCGTTAACTGCCGCACCTGATTTTAGCCTCACCTCGATCTGTGCTGCACTACCTACCTTTCCACCCAGTGCCAAAATCATATTGTTAACCTCGGTAACGGTTGGTGCATAGGTTTTAGTAGTTACGGCTATTTCTCTTACCGGAGAAAAATTAGTGCCTTTTAAACCAAACTGTAAGCTGGTGTTTACCGGCACCACATATCCGGTTGAAGTGGCAAGCGGATAACTCAAGGTAAATGCCACCTGTGAGGCGTTGGATTGTACCAGGTTAATCGTGGTTGCCGATGTTGTTAATGTTCCTGCAGGGCTAATGTTTGAAACGGTCTGGGTTTCGTCTTTTTTACATGACCACAGCGAAACCGCCATAAGGCCAACTGCCAGGGTTTTGAAGAATATCGATTTCATCTCTTTAAGATTAAAAATTAATAACCAGTATTTTGAACCAGATTCGGATTTGCAATCAGATCTGCTAAAGGCAGCGGATACAAATTACGGTAGGCTGGTAAAGATGCCCCGGCCTGTACTCCGCCTTTAAAAGGCCACAGATAGGTTGCACCTGTAAATTTACCATAGCGGACCAAGTCAGTACGGCGATGGCCTTCCCAGTATAGTTCGCGGGCACGTTCATCTAAATAAAAATCAGTCGTCAGTGCCGCTACCGACACATTTCCACTGGCATTGCCATAAGCGCGCTGACGCAAAAGATTTACATAAGTTAATGCTTGTGCAGCACTACCACCAGAACCTCCACGGGCTACCGCTTCGCCATAAATCAAATATTGCTCGGCTAAACGGAATAGTGCAAAATCAAGTGAGCTGAAAGTTCCGTTCAGAGAGCGGCCCATTGCACCGGCAGAGGTTACGTTCTTGAACTTCGTTACACGTAAACCATCCGTAAATTCGCCTACAGCATCAACATTTCTTTTTGTTCCAAAAAATACCCCGCGTTTATCCTGGCTTCCATTGGCATCAGGAAAAAGTGCCGGCAAGTTTTGCCTGGTCCTGTTACCACCCCAGCCACCATTGGGTACCCCGTAAGCTGTTGGATTCATATCGCCATTAATGGCTGCATTAATAATAAAGGTAGTTCCGCCATAATTGGTACCGTTAATGCCGTCATAGTTAATGGTAAGAATATTTTCGGTATTGTTCACTTCATTATCTGCTTTGAACAAATCCATGTAGTTTCCTTTTAAGCTATAGCCTGCATTGATCACCTTGCTCGAATAGGTAATGGCCTCGGTATATTTAGCTGTTCCGGTGTATACCTGAGCGTTTAGGTATAACCTTGCCAGTAAAGCCCAATCGGCCCCTTTATCGGCACGACCGTACTCATTGGTACGCGCATCGGCTAAATCGCCCTCAATGGCTTTCAGTTCCGATTCTACATAGGTAAATAAAGCGGCCCTTTGAATCTGTTTCGGGTTTACTTTACCAATGGCATCATCCTCAGTAATAAAAGGAGGGTTTCCGAAAGCATCCATCAATACCCAATATTGATAGGCACGTAAGAAACGGGCCTCGGCACGGTAACGATTGATCGCGGTAGCATCGGCTCCCGTGATATTTCTGCTGGCTAATTTCTCAGGTGTACTTTCGCGGAGAAACTCATTGCAGAAAGTGATCTGCAGAATGCTCCTCGAATACAATCCGCGCAAAAACTGGTTATCCGGACTTGGTGTACCGTAATCCAGTTCTGGAATGCCCACATCGCCCCAGGCACAGATGGCCTCATCGGTTACCAGTTCCTGTGAAGTCCAGAATAACCTCAAGAAATCGGCAAAACCTGCATTCAAACCGCCTACATCGCTGTTATCAGATCCGGATGGACTGGTAAGTGCATAGGTTGCGTATAGCTTAACTAAGCTGTTTTTATAACCTGCCGGCGTTGCATAAACATTCTCGGCGGTTACATCATTGGTAGGCCTCAGGTTTAAATCTTCTTTTTTACAGGCATTTAAACTGATTGCCAGAAAACCCAATGCCAATATCGTTTTAAATGAATTTTTCATCTTTCTATTTCTTTGTTCAGTATTAGAAACCAACATTTAAGCCCAAAGTATATGTACGTGGACGAGGGTAAAGGTTATAATCGATACCTGAAACCAGTTCCGGATCTATTCCCTTGTATTTAGAAACCACAAACACGTTTTGGCAGTTTGCGGAGATGCGCATGTTTGCATTTCCGGTTTTCGACAGTTTACCAACATTATAAGATAAACCCAGGTTATCCATTTTCAGGAAAGAGGCATTTTTGATAAAATAATCGCTCAGGTACTGCACCCCTGAACTTCCTGAGAAGTTGGTTACATATAAATCTGAAGTGGAGTTATTCAGAATTCCCTGGGTACTCAATACGTTATTTCTAATGCCAAAGTTTGACGAAATATTGTCGTAAACATAGTTACCGATATTGGCTCTTAACACGGTGCTTGCTGTCCATTTTTTATAAGTAAATGAGGTGTTGAAACCCAGGATTACTTTAGGATCAGGCGATTTATAAAAATACTGGTCTGCGGCAGAAATGCTACCATCGCCGTTCAGATCCTGATAAACACCTTCAAGTGGTTTGCCATCGGCATTGTACACCTGTTTATATACATAGAATGAACCCGGCAACTGATTTACCGCATTGTATTTCAGGTGTATACCTGTACCTCCGGTAATGTCACCAGCATCAATCTTGAAACCCGAATTTGGATTTAAGGTCAGGTTGGTTACCTCTCTTTTATTGTATGCGGCATTGATTCCCAGTTCCCAATTTGTATTGGCTGTTTTAATGGCCACATAATTTAAGCTTACCTCAGCACCCCGTACATCCATATTACCCACATTGGTGGTTAATACGTTGGTGAAGTTGGTTCCTACCGGAATAGTTACGGTACTTAACAGATCCTTGGTTTTTTTATAGTAAACATCAATGCTTCCATATAACCTTCCTTTTATAAAACCATAATCCAAGCCGGCATTGTAAGTGGTTGTGGTTTCCCATTTCAAGTCAGGATCGTAACCTGCCGGACTATAATAATTATAGAAATTGTTACCAACCTGATACTGACCATTGTTTGTGCTGGCGTAATATTTAGAAAGGTAATCATAATTGCCGATACCATCCTTGTTACCCGTTTCACCATAGCTTAAGCGTAATTTCAGGTCAGATAAGGTTTCGCTGTTTTTGAGGAAATTCTCACCAATAATTCTCCAGGTAAAACCTACCGATGGGAAATAACCCCAACGGTTGTTCTGCGCGAATTTAGAGGAAGCATCTGCCCTCATGGTACCTGATAAGATATATTTCTCGTTCAGCGTATAATTGAAGCGGCCGTAATAAGAAAGCAATTTGTTCTGCTCAACTGAAAAAGGAAAAACAGGCGTAGTTAACAGTTCTCCGGTACCTTTATAGGTAGCGAAGTTGTAATTGGTAACTGCATCGTCGTAATAACCGTAACCAGCAGTCACATCAAATTTACTTTTAATGCTTTCAACGGTTTTGGCGTAACTTAAATAGGCCTCAGAAAATTTGTTCATCTCGGTATTTAACCGGTTTGAATATGATCCGCTGGTTGATGCGCTCTGTGCCGCATAAGTGGGCACGATGGTGCGGCCATAACCTTTTGAATAATCATAACCCAGGTTTACCACTGCATGTAATTCAGGTAAAAAATGGAAAGAATAATCCAATTTCAAGTTACCAAAGCTTCTTCCGGCGTTTCCACGGTTATCCTGTTGCCTGATTAAGGCTACCGGATTGCGCGGGGCATTAGGATTAGGCACACCGGTAGAGCTTAACCATTCGAAATACCCGCCATAGTTATTGTTGGCATAAACGGATTGTGTAGGATCGAACTGAATTGCTGCGCCAATAGCACCATCGTTGGGATATTGCGACTGGCTTAAAGAACCTTTTAAGTTCAGTTCGGCTTTGAGGTGATCGGTGAAAAACCGAGGGGCAACAGATATAGCACCCGTAGCCCTTTTCAACTTACTGGTAATCACCACTCCATCCTGATCAAGATACCCTGCCGATACACGGTAAGGCACACCTTTTAAAGATCCGGCAATACTTAAATTGTTATCTGTAGAGAATGCGTTCTGATAAATTTCATTTTGCCAATCGGTACTGGCTGTACCCAGCAATGCTTTTTGGGCAGCAGTACCATTTGCATTTACAAAGGCCCGCACCTGATCGCCTGTAAGTACATTTACTTTTTTGGCAACGCTTGCAATTGAATTATTGGTACTGAAATTGATTACAGGCTCTCCGGATGCCCCTTTTTTAGTGGTAATCAGGATTACCCCATTAGATGCCCTTGATCCATAAATGGCCGTGGCATTTGCGTCTTTTAAAACGGTAAAGGTTTCGATATCATTGGGATTGATCAATGATAACGGACTTGGTGCATTACCAATGCTGTTACCGCTGAAAGGCACTCCATCAACCACGATCAAAGGATCGTTACTGGCATTGAGTGAGGCACCTCCACGGATACGGATAGTACTACCGCCACCTGGTGCTCCGCCGCCCGAAACAATGTTTACACCCGCTACCTTACCCTGGATCAATTGCTCGGGCGTGGTAATGGTACCTTTCTGGAAATCCTTGGCATTTACCGTAGTGATTGAGCCGGTCAGGTTTTTCTTTTCTGCAGTACCATAACCGATTACCACCACTTCGTTCAGTTTTTGTGCATCCGGTACCAATTGAAAATTAACTGTAGCATTTGCTGAAATACTTACGGTTTTATCAAGGCTCTGGTAACCGATGAAACTCGCAGACAGTGTTATCGAACCGTTCGGTAATCCTGCTAGTTTAAAATTACCATTAGCATCGGTTGATGTACTTCTTGTTGTTCCTTTAACAACTACAGAAGCGCCAGGCAATGGCAGTCCGGTTTCATCAAGCACTTTACCGGATACCGATCCGGTTTGTGCTTTCACCATTAATGCTGAAAAAACCAACAGCACCAAAAGCCCCTGTTTTAACAGGTAAAATATTCTCATATCTGAAGCTCGTTTAAGTTTAAAAATTTGGTTAAATATTATAGTGATTTACACATAGGCCTAATTTACAGCTGTTAATGATATTTCAAAATTTATTTAAAAAATATATTTCAGGCCGAAATATTGACAAGAAAATCGAACTAAAAATTAGCTTTTTTCGAAAACTTAAAAACCACATTAAATAAATTTATTATTTATAAATACTTAATAATCAATAAATTAAAAATATAAAATTTTAATTTAAAGTGTAAAAATTACACTAAGCGTTTTTTAGCACTTTTTTCGGGAACGTTCCCGAAAAAATCAGTCTAAATTTCAATCAATTTTCGGGAACGTTCCCGAAAATTGATCAAAATTCTGCGTATTTTACACTAAGTGAAGATTTTTTTTGAAAATTCCGGGCTAAAAATCAGCTTATTTTTTGGCCCTTTTTTTAGCCATTCATGGTGGAATTCCGCTTGATAATTTTAGATGTTAAAACCACCTCATTTGACGGGTCTCTATCGGCATGATTACCCAAAATAGTAAACAATAATTTTGCCGCTTCTTCTCCTATTTCAGTAGCGGGCTGAGTAATGGTGGTAAGCGAAGGGTTTAACAAAGGCGCAATCTCCAAACTGGAGAAACTGATCACCTTTAAATCATTGGGGATATTGATCTTAAGATCGTAACACGCATAATAAGTGGCAAAAGCCAAACGCTCAACAGAAGTAAAAACACCATCGGGCTTTAATTGCGTTAGAGCCTCTTTGATGATTACGCTATTTTCTTCATAACTGTTGCTGCAATCTACAATCAGGTTTTCATCGAAAGGAACCTGATACTTAGCCAATGCATCAAGATAGCCCTGCATACGGGTTTTACCTATCGATAAGCTTTTATTCACCACGAGGTAAGCAATCCTGCTGCAACCCTGCTCAATTAAATGTTCTGTTGCCAGAAAACTGCTGTTATAATCGTTCGTAATTACCCTTGGGGTATCAATATCTTCGTAAATCCGGTCGAAAAATACCAGGGGTAATCTTTTAGCACCAAATTTATTGAGGTAATTATGATCGTTGGCCTCTCCTGAAACCGACATGATAATGCCATCAGCCCTACCATTATGCAGGTGGCGGATGAAGGTTACTTCTTTTTCATAATCATCATCCGTTACGTAAATCAGAATATGGTAACCGTTTTCACGGGCAACGCGTTCAATACCATGAATGGCCTGCGAGAAATAATTATTGGCTAATTCGGGTACAATAACTGCAATGGTTTTACTTTTCTGCTCCCTTAAATTACTGGCGTAGTGGTTGGGCTGATAGTTTAATTCTTTTGCCTTGGCTAATATACGCGCTTTGGTAGCACCATTTATATCACTATTATCCCTAAAAGCCCTCGAAATTGTAGAAGTCGATAAATTTAATGCTTCTGCTAACTTCTTAATATTAATGCTGTCCATTTTTGGCTGTTAAACCCAATAAGTTTGAATAAACGCTGTAAATATAAACTATAAATGTCCAAAATATTTTATAAGCTTTAAAATTGTAGATTTTGTATCCGATCATGAATTTGTCATCAGGCAACAAAACAATCGGTAAAAATAGTTGCTTAGTCTATTCGTAATTTCTTTAAATAAATATTCATTTTTTTTAAAACAAAAAGCATCTTTGCCGCATTAATAATTTATACACTATTAATCATCTTCTCATTTACCGGTTGAAAAACAAAACCATATGAAATAAAATTACAACATGGGGAATAAGAAAATACTCATTGCCGATGACGACGAAGGAATTGTTGATGCTGTAACAATGATTTTGGAAGTGATGGGTTATGAGGTTGAATTTACGTATGATGGCGGGGCAGTTATAGATGCAGTAAAAAACAAGCCGGATCTGATTATGCTGGATATCTGGATGAGTGGACACGACGGCAGGGATATATGCAAGCAGCTAAAAAACGATCCTCAATACAGAGAAATCCCTATTTTAATGATCTCGGCCAGTAGAGACATCAGGCAATCTGCAATGGATGCCGGTGCAAATGATTTTATGGAAAAGCCATTCGAAATGGATTCGTTGCTAAACAGGGTAGAAATTTTATTGGATTAGCGTAATGCCGCTTAGAAGCTTTATTTCCAATTCATTTCAAGGCCTTTTATACGATAATTAGCTTAATCATTTCCTGATTTTAAACACTAATTGATATTTGGGAGCGCAACGCTTCTGCACTACAGAGAGTTTGCTCCCGTTTTCCGCTTATACGCTTCGCTGCCTCATGCCTTGCTGCTGCAGGGTAACGCTCCAACCGGGGCTAGGTGGCCAAAACAGCATTTCATTTGTGAGGTTGTAAGGTGCAGAAACCCTTATTCCTAAACCTGATTGAGCGGAATAGCCCGCAGCGCAGCGAGGACTATAAGCGAAAGCAGGGCTGTATACCACCAAGAACCACAATCCGTTCATTTCCTGATTTGAAAAACTTATTTCTATTTGGAGCGCAATGCTTGTGCAATACAGAAAATTTCCTCTCTTTTTTCGCTTTTACGCTTTCCCGAAAGTTCGGGATGCCTCATTGCTGCAGAGTAATGCTCCAACCGGGGCTAGGTGGCCAAAACAGCATTTCATTTGTGAGGTTGTAAGGTGCAGAAACCCTTATTCCTAAACCTGATTGAGCGGAATAGCCCGCAGCGCAGCGAGGACTATAAGCGAAAGCAGGGCTGTATACCACCAAGAACCACAATCCGTTCATTTCCTGATTTGAAAAACTTATTTCTATTTGGAGCGCAATGCCACAGCAAAACAATTTTGCACCAGTTTTCCACTTCGCTGCTACAGAGTGGTAATGCTCCAATCGGGTATTATTGGCATACCATTCGTATTTGGCGTTCTTATAAAAACGGATTACTCTCCATATTATGTAAAGAAAAAAAATCCAGGCAAATAATCCTGATAAAAATCACGAAATTTAGATCATTGCATGCCTGATTTAATCCCACCGGTTTTAAGAAAAATAATCCACATCGATATGGATGCATTTTATGCATCTGTTGAGCAGCGCGATTTCCCTGAATACCGCGGGAAACCCTTAGTGGTTGGTGGCAAGCCGGATAGCCGTGGGGTGGTTTCTACGGCCAGTTATGAAGCCCGCCAGTATGGGATCCGTTCGGCAATGCCATCGAGTAAGGCTTACCAGCTTTGCCCGACGGCCATTTTCGTATATCCACGTTTTGATGCCTATACCGCGGTTTCGAAAGCAATAAGGGAAATTTTTAGCCGCTATACGGATATTATAGAGCCCCTTTCGCTGGATGAAGCCTACCTGGATGTAACGGAAGACAAACTCGGAATCGGGTCGGCCATTGATATTGCGCGATCAATTAAAGATGCGATTAAAGATGAGTTAAACTTAACGGCTTCGGCAGGCGTATCCATCAATAAATTTGTGGCCAAAGTGGCTTCAGATATGAACAAACCCGATGGTTTAACTTTTATTGGCCCATCGAAGATTGAAGCTTTTATGGAAAAACTACCTGTAGAAAAATTCTTTGGCGTAGGCAGGGTTACTGCCGCAAAAATGAAAGCCATGCAGATTAATACGGGTGCAGATTTAAAAAAACTTACAGAAGCGCAGCTTGTTGCCCAATTCGGCAAATCGGGTAGCTTTTATTATAAAATTGTTCGTGGCATTGATGACCGCCCGGTTCAGTCAAACCGCGAAACCAAATCGGTAGGTGCAGAAGATACCTTTTCAGAAGATACCAATGATGATGCAGTGATGCATGATCTGCTGAAACAGATCAGCGAAATTGTGGCCAAACGCTTGTCAAAATACCAGCTGAGCGGAAAAACGATAACCTTAAAAATCAAGTTTTCAGATTTTAAAATCATTACACGCAGCCGTTCTTTCCCCGTACCGGTTAACCAAGCAGAAGTAATTTATACTGAAGCAGTTAAACTTTTGGAAGAGGCAGCTATCGGCCTCTCCCGGATTAGGTTGCTGGGCATTACTTTATCACGGTTTTACGATGAGCTGGAAATCGAAAAGCCAGAAAGCAACCAACTTGAATTTGAGTTTTGATGTAAATCGTTGCGCAATACTGCCTACAGCGAGCTGGAATCTCTATTTACAAACTGAAGAACGGGCTTAGCGTAGAAGTGAAGCAATCTATTCTGTAATTTATTATCAAAAAAGATTGCTTCGGTTCGCTTATATCCCACCCTGCAATAATGATTAACACTCAAAACCTATACTATTTAAAACAAAAATCAGCATCTCCGGATAAACCAAGCTCGATAAAACTTTCTGACGACCATTTAATTTCAAGCGGGAGGCCGGCATCTTTTACCGTTTCTTTACTCACATCCTTACCTGTTCCATAATTGATCTGTGCGAAAGAATTTTTATCAATATTGAGCACCAACATTAACCTGCTGCCTTTTTGCAGCTGCCTGCTGAACACTCTTGACCTATAAAAAGGTATGGTTTCCAATTTCCCGGGTTTAAGGAGTTTTCTTTTGCTCATATCATATGCATAACTGGCTCTTCCTAAATAATAAGAGAGTTGAAAATATTCGCCAGAAGGCGTAATTTCATACAAAACCAGGCCCACATCCATATCTTTTTTGTTGATAATGGCTTTGAGCTGCCCCTCTAATGCACCTGATACTGAAACAGCCTGATTAAATGGTTTCGTAACAAAAAACAATCCGTTCGATCTTTCAATTTCTTTTTTAATAATCGGATCAGGATAATAATCATTATAGGAACTGGTTCTGTCTGCCAGATTAACCTGCTGATGCATATACACTTCTCTGGATGGCTTTTGCTCGGACAGTATCATTCCATTTGCAGTACTATCCAGGTAAAACCTGATGCGATAATCCTCCATCTGTGCCAATGAAGGGGTGTGCTTCCACTTATTTGCACCCATTACCTCAAAATTGATCTTATCTTTTAACAGAGCAGGTTTTTTCCCTCCTTTAAGGATATAATCGAGCCATTGAAAAGTGATTTCGCGGGTATTGATCAGTGCATTTGAATCTACTTCATAGCTCCTCAGCCGGGCTACCCCTCCTACCTGCGATCCAAAATGATCGTATGGGCCTATAATTAAATAATGTTCGGCCGAGGGATTATACCTGTAATGTTCGCGCAGGTATTCTAATGCCGAAACCTGCCCATCATCGTAATAACCGGTAATACTGAGTACCGGAATATTGATCTGCTTAAAATCTTTGCCATAAGGTACCATCGATTGCCAGTAAGTATCATAATCGGGATGACTAAGCCATTTCTGCAACCAGGGGTTTAGCGTGCCATCAACGCTGTCGATTTTGTTATAGGCAGCACCACTGTGCCACCAATTAAGCCTCATTTTGCGCCAACGTGCGTTATCGTTATTTATGGCATCGTCAGTATACTTATTGTTAGTAACGTAAAAGGCCCATTGATAATTGGCAGTTAAAAAAACATTATTTTCCATGGGTAAGCCAAGCCCTGGTATAGCTGCCACATAGGGTACAATGGTTTTTAGTGCCGGGTGCAGGTGTTTTGCTGCTGCCCATTGTGCAAAACCCGAATAACTTCCACCATACATCCCTACCCTGCCATCGCTCCATGACTGTTGGATAATCCAATCGATAACGGCATTTACATCACGGGTTTCATGTTCGTAAGGTACGGGTGCATCGGGGCTAAGCCGTTTTCCTCTGGCATCTGCAACAATACCAACATAACCATGGTCGGCCGCATATTTCGCTTCCATCAAACTTCTCTTGGTGTTGGAATAGATAAAATAAAAGAGCGCGGCAGGCAATTTTTGCAGCACACCTTTTTTCCTCACCACCACGGCAGATAAAGTAATGCCATACTTTGTTTTAATCATCACACTGTCGTTGATGATATAATTACTACTATCGGGCAATGTTAGTTTTTGCTGAGCAAAAGTTTTAAGCCCAATTACAAGGCATAGCACAGCCATACCCAGTTTTACCAAGTTCGTGTTCATTATTAAAATTTTTAAATTTTTATTGCTTAATCAAGTTTCGAAATTTAATAGCCTGGCGTTCTGAGATCCTGACCAGCTCTCCTGTACTAAGTTCTACCAGGGTACCATCATCATCCTTTTTTATTAAACTGATATAATCGATGTTAAATAAAATGCTTCTGTTTGCCCTAAAAAACCTTTGGCAACCAGGGTTTTCTTCGAGTTTGTTTAATGAAGTTTTAAGCAATACCTGCTCCTGACCGAAAAAGAGCCTCGCATAATTCTCCACCGATTCGATCAAATGCACATCTTTCCATTTTATGAGGTGGTGTTTCCCCCTGTCTTTTACAAAAATGGCTGCTCCATCATTAGTACCAATTTTTTCCAGGGCTTTATCTATGGCACTTTTAAAGCGTTCTTCCCTTACAGGTTTCATCAGGTAGTCCATGGCGCTTACTTCAAAAGCCTGCACCGCATAATTGTCGAAAGCGGTTACAAAAATCACCTGTGGTACATGTATCAAATTTTCCAACAGGTCGAAACCCGAACGGCCAGGCATCTGTATATCCAGAAAGATCAGGTCGGGTTTTAAAAATCCGATGAGCTTTTCGGCTTCATCAGCATTGGCAGCCTCGCCTAATACCGTAAACTGCGGATAGCTTTTTAACATCCTGATCAGTTCCTGCCTGGCACCGCGTTCATCGTCGATTATTAGAGTCCTAATGTTATTCATCTGATCGGAATTTTAATTTCAGCACAAACCTGTTGATCCATTTCATACAGGTTGAAAGATGCCTGGCCCTGGTAACCGAGGTTAAGCCGCTCCTTTAAGTTTTTAAGCCCTATGCCTTCAACTGCTTTACCCTGTTCCAGTTTACCGGGGCTTAAAACACGGATACTGACCAGGCGATCCCGTTCGTTGATGACTACATCAATCTTTCCTCCCTGTTTTTCTAAGGCAACACCATGTTTTACCGCATTTTCCACTAAGGTTTGGATGCAGAGTCGTGGCACCATCAGCCCTGATAGCGAAATATCGATATCTAATTCGTATTGCAATCTTTCTTCCATTCTCAGCCCTTCCAGCTCCAGGTAATCCCTCACCAGGTCTACTTCTTCGTTTAACCTAATGAGCATGGTATTGCCCTTATACAATCCGCTGCGTAATAGTTCGCTCAACAGATCGACGGCCCTGCCCGCGGCATCGGGACGGGTATATACCAAAAACTTTATGTTATTAAGTGCATTGAATAGAAAGTGTGGATTTAGCTGGGCGGAGAGGTTATCGAGCTGCGATTGTTTAAAGCTAAGCTCAAGCCTCGCATTTTCTACCGATAGGCGCATTTCTCTTTTTGCATAGTGGTAAAGATGATAGGCTAAAAGCCATATGGCCATTAAACGGATACCTGCAACAAAAATATTTACTGCATTTGCATTAAAAAAATCATCGAACGATTGCAGGGGATGGCTTAAAAGCAACAGCCTCACCAGGTACAACTTACTAATGGTAACGATGGCATAAAAAATCCCCATCACCGGAATAACGATCAACATCCGCCACATCAGTTTCTTAAGCGTCAGATCTTTCCAATGCTTTTTATGCGCAAAATTACGGTACAGGTGGGTAATTAAAATATACATTGCCACATCTAAAATAAACTGCACAACCGCCAGGTCGATTCTAAAATTGCCTGAATCAATCCAACCTTGAAATGTCCAATACAGGGCAGCCACCGACCAACCAATTAGCTGGCATTTCCAATAAAGCGATATGTAGGGTTTCTTTTCCAAAATTTTCTGCACTGAACAAAGCAACGAAAACAAATTCTAAGAAAAAAGATAAAGTACAGGAACGTAGTATTTTAGGGGATGAGTGTTTCTTATCACCCTCAGGCCGTACAGGATTGGCACCTCCCAAAAAACAGTAAAAAATCTGCAGAAGGCGATTCAAAATGATCAATATCATGTAGCGTATCCCCCCATCTTTACGTTTACGGGTACATCAGTAAATTAAAACCACAACCGCATGAAAAACCTGTTCATTTTATTAATTGCTTTCGTATTTGTTTCCTGCAAAAAATCGGAAAGATATGGCCCGCTAAACTTAAAAAACGGACAGGAAGTAGAATTGCTGGTAAGCCCGCGCTACGCATCCGATAACGACCCCTTGTTAAAGTTGCCTGACCATGTAGATGCCGGCGCCTCACTTTGGGGTTTTGATCAGCGCGAACCCGGTTATACATACCGTATTAAAGCGAGGTTCAACCGCGATGAAGTACCTCTGCAAGACGGGCCTGAATACTACTTTGTTTTCGAAAAGATCATTAGTAAAGAGCAATATGAAGGAACTGAACCGTTCACTGTGCAGCTCATCACAAACTATGCTGTTGGAGGACCAGCTATCAGGCTAAATAAAACAGGAACTGATTATTATATGATCCCGGATAAATTACAGCTTACCTATGCAAACAATACCGTTCAGGGCCAGCTCGAAGAAATCTGGTTAAATGCGCAGGAAATCCGTGCAAACTGGCAAAAAGGACAAAGACCAAAATGGAAAGGCATTAAAGCTACTGTGGTACAAGATCCCCAGAAGTTTGGGAAGGCCTACCTGGTTCAACAGCTGCAATTTATTGATTAATGGAAAATATGGTTATAGAAAGACGATTTTAAGTCTTTTGGTCTGCATAGGCAACATCATAAAGATGATTGGGCTTTAGATAGATTACATTATTTTGAAAATCAAAAACCGTATTGAATCTTTTTAAAATATCGTTTCCAAGATAATGAACGTTAACGCCTGGCATGGGTTTATTCCGTTCCATCACCTGAGCCGGCACATCTTTCAGTTCGAAGTTACCGATCTTTAAACTTTGAAGTTTTACCGTGGTTACCGGTACTTCGTTACCGTTTATGCCGCGCATAATTACCTTTTTGATAATTTCCATTTTTTCGGCCGGAAACTTCATTTCCCGCAGCAGATCGTTATCAAGCATAACCGTTCGCTGGTAACCTAAATCAAAGAAAAACAGGCTTTTGTTTTTGGTTCCGCCCTGCGAAATTTCACTTTCTATAAAAGGTTTATTTTTGATGTAGGAGATCTTAAACCTGGCGTATTGCTTGTCCCGTAAAATCTGCTTTGGCATGGTGGAATGCACCATCATTTTATTCTGATCGTAATCTAAGGCCACAATCATGCCATCGAATATATCCCATCCTACCAGGCCATCAGCTTCATTTCCAGCCAGTTCAATATCATAAATTTTGCTTTTATAGGTATGGTTTCCAATTTTTATCCCATAATCTGTATGATAAAGCTTCGGGTTCGATTTTATTTTTTTTGCCAGTGCAGCATTGGTAAAGTCTATGTCATTTGCGCCTGAATCAAAATTCATTGACAGGGAATCTGTCCCGTTAAAAACAACCGGAAAGAAATTCGTATTGTATTTATTCACAAAAAAAGGTATGGAGTCGTGAATTTCGGGTGATACTTTACTGAAGTTTTTTAGGGCAGGAGCAATAATTTGGGTAAAGCACGAATCTTTTCCCCTCAATAAAACAATAAACTCTTTTTTCTGTCCGGGGCTGATGTTAAAAACAATCGAATCGATGTCGGTTTTGAATTTTATGCTTTTAGATTTTGTGAACTTCCCGATTGTATAAACATCTGGTTTTATTTTGGGATTGATGTACCAGTTCGATACGGCGTTATCCTGTTCGTAAATCTTTGCCTGAGCAGCACTTGCTTTTACAACCGGCAATTTATGTTGAGCTAAAACAGAAAAGGGAACCAAGACTATTAAAATGGGTAATATTCGTTTCATGAGCACTAAAAGGTTTAGGGTTTTCAAAGAATTAGCATGTAATGGTTGCCATCTGAAAACGCAACTAAAGATAAAAAGAATTGCAAAGCATTATAACACTCCGTGCATTTAATTTTTTAAGTAATTGTACTGAGTCCAATGGTTCAAAAACGTTCGTTTTCAAAGTCGCGTTTTACCCCTTAACTTGTCGTTTTTGCACGTTAACAGCTATAAACAAGGGTTGTATCTTTGGATAAACTAAATAAGAAAAGAATATGGCAACTCAAATTTTTGTAAACCTGGCTGTTAGCGATCTTAACAGATCAGTAGAATTTTTCACCAAATTAGGTTATACTTTTAACCCGCAATTTACAGACGAAAAAGCAACCTGTATGATCATTAGCGATACCATTTATGTTATGCTGCTCACCAGGACTTTTTTCCAAACTTTTACTGAAAAAGAAATTATTGATGCGCATAAGGCCATAGAAACCTCCATTGCCATATCGGCCGAAAGTAAAGATGAGGTTAATGCCATGGTGGATAAGGCTGTAGCTGCCGGCGCCACAGTACCTAATCCTGCCAGCGATTACGGCTTTATGTATCAGCACAGTTTTGATGATCTTGATGGCCACCATTGGGAATATGTATGGATGGATCCGAACGGCGTGCCTGAGCACCAGGGCCAATAACAGCCTAATTCGACAAAAGACAGGTAAACGCTTATTGCCAAAGCAATAGATGGTAAAATGGGCAAGCAACTGATTTTTCGTACTTGCCCGTTTTCCTTAATACCTTCGTTATTTTTTGCAATACCAAATTCGGTTTTCGGTAATCAATCTATAAGTATCGGTTGGCTTTTAGGTTGTGATGGCTATACTATATCAGTCTATAAATATAGTTTATTCTAACTCCTGATCTCCCGCCTCATAAACAGGTAATAGGCCAGGGCAAAACAGGCAATGCTACTGGCAATCATCCCACTGAGTTGAGGCCATACAATCATCAGGCTTTCTTTTAAGGGCAGTGGTGAAGGTATTGCTCCGGATAGTTGCTCCATACTCATCGGTCCTAAGCTCCTTATCGAAGGCATAAGCAGTGTGGTGGCGGCATCGCTATAAAGCTGGTTGGGTGCAATACGAAGGATATCGAGAATGAGTTCATTGTAATTCATGATTTGCGCCTGCGTAAGGTAGGCCGGATCGGGCATAAATGCCCTGATGATGAGGTTCACTAAAATCGGGTAGAAAACCGTAAAGAAAAGCCATATACCAAGTGCGCTCAATGCCGAAGTGGCCGCCTGGCGAAACACAATAGACAATAGTATAGAAAGGCTCAGATAAAAGGCCACATACAGTATTGTGGTAAAGACAAAGCCCAAAATCCGCATCAGTTCCTGTGGTTCTATCCTTACCCCGGTAATCAGAAGCCCACCACCAATCATAAGCAAGGTAAGCGAAAGAAACAGGGTGCCGATAATCAACATCGCGCTATAGAATTTGGCTAAAAGAATATTATCACGGTAAATGGGCTGCGCCAGCAACCTGGTTAAGGTACCGCTATTATGCTCGGCATTTATGGCATCAAAACCCATGCTGATGCCCAGTAAAGGTGCCAAAAAACTGAGCAGGATATGGAAAGGCGGCATGGAACCGTCTGTATTACTGAGCAGTTTCAGGTATAGAAAGGCATGATCGGGATCTGCCGTGTTGTTAAATACATTTTTAATATTGCCCATCGATATATAAAGCGAGGCAGTAAAGGTTAAAACCACCAGCGCGAGCAGCAAAATAAAGCGCCAGCTCCGTACATGGTCGGCAATTTCCTTATGCACCATTACCTTAAAGGCACTCTTCTGTTTTTTTTCCTTTAGGCTATTTTCGTTTGCCACGGCCGAATAAGTGGTTGCGGATGCTTCTTTCATGATCTGTAGTTTTGTTAGGACTGCTTTCAAAATATTTCTGATAGATCTCGTCGAGACCATACTCTTTTTGGGTAACCCGCAGAATATCTTCTCCACGTTCAACAAGGGTACGGATAAGGCCCGGAGTAATATTTTCTGAACTGTTAAAGGTTAGCAGCTCGCCTGATATGTTCAGCGAGGTAATGTTTGGCCATTGCGAGAATTCCCTCCGCAGCGCGGCGACATCTGCCGGAGCCTGGGTCAGCTGGATCACTGTCTGTATACCTGCATTTCCGAAAAGTTCTTCGGTAAGTGTTGCCTGGTTGCCTTGTGCCAACAGTTTTCCGCCCACAAATATACCCACCCGGTCGCAAACCTGCTGTACATGATGGAGGTGGTGCGAAGACAACAGCACGGTTAAGCCCTGTTCTTCCCTTAACCTTTTAATCAGTTCCAGAAATTCCCTTACTCCTGTAGGGTCAATACCAAGGGTAGGCTCGTCTAAAATAATCACTTCCGGATTTTTTATCAATACTTCTGCAAGCCCCAAACGTTGTTTCATTCCTCTTGAATAGCCAGAGGTACGTTTATGCGCAGCATCCTTCAATCCGACAATATCCAACACAGCGAGTGCACGTTCTGCTATTCCCTGTTCTTCGAGCCCATTAAGCCTGGCGATATACAGCAGGTTTTCAAGCGCGCTAAGCTGTGTATAAAACCCCACATTATCGGGCATATAACCCACTCTTTGCTTCACCGCGATCGGATTTCTGGTGGCATTGTAACCGCAAACCATGGCTGTACCGTTGTCGGGTTCGGTAAGTCCGAGCATCATCAGTATAGTAGTGGTTTTCCCAGCACCATTCGGACCAAGCAGGCCAAATATTTCTCCCGGGTAAATGTCAAGGTTTAATCCATCAACGGCTTTATGAGTGCCATAGTTTTTCTCCAGGCCATTCAAATTTATGATCGGTTCCATCTTTTCTTCAATAAGATTTTGCTGAACGATGGATTATCTCCTGCCGTATTTGCGGATGAGCACGTATACTGCTGCAATGGCGATAAGGATCACTAAAATGCCAATCCATCCCGATAGTATGGACGTTTTGACAAAAATGCGGAATGTAGCCTGACCATTGGCATTATTGCCATTTAGGCTAAAGGTTGCGCCGTAATCTCCTGCTATGGTCTTATCCGGAACTTTGAGCGAAGCCTTTACAATGGCCTTTTTACCCCCCTCCAACTTAGCGATCTTGCTCGGTTCAAAACTTGCCTCCCAACCACTCGGTAATTGGGCCGTAACTTCAAGGTCGTTTAATGGAAGTGTACCGGTATTGCGCACCTCGAGCTCAATTTCTTTGTGGGCACCTGATGTTACCTCTTCGCTGAGTCTTCCGCTCGGGGTACTGATGGCGGTACCGTAACTTCCTTTAACAACCGCTTCGAGTTGCAACGAAAGGGGCTGAGCCGCTGATGTGGCCTTAAACGGAATGATGTATTTCTTAGCTGGGGCAGTATTACTGGCCGTAATTTCAACTGCAATATCCTGGGTTTTTCCGGCCTCCAGGTTTACCGAAGTTACCTGGCTGCCCTCTACCCGGTAGCTCGCCTGCCATCCAACAGGCAGATCGGCTTTAAGTTCGTAAAGCTGCTGTGACGAAGTTCCATTGTGAAGCGACACCGAAAAACGGAAAGGCTCGTTTGTTGCAGACTCGATATTGATCAGCTTTGCGGTTAGCCCCGATGGGCCTTTCTGCACATTTGTTTGTTGTGCACTGGCAGGAAATGCTGCTGCAATGGTGGTTAATAATAAAAGTGCGCCAATTATTTTTTTGCGCCAGTTGTTGGGTAATAATTTTTTCGACATCATCTAAACCAAAAATTTTAATAATTGCTCTAAAAAATGTTTTCTGGATTGTTTATCTGATTAGATTTCAAAACAAAAAAACGAAAAGTTTTTTTCAAAATCCCTTAACATTTTTTAACATTTCAGGTTTATTTCATGAAAAACCAGTGGTGGGGAATGGTATAGTACCAGAGTTTATCCTGCAAAAAAAGAACCTCCATTGTTATCCATTACCACTTCACCACTATCTTTTATTTATTTTTTCCTTTTATTTCGACTAAGCTCAGCCTGGAGTAAACTAATGCGCTTGTCTTGTTCTACGAGCTTTTCATTTTGCTTGAGGATAGATTTATTCTGCTCAATAAGGTGAAGCGTAAGTTCTTCGATTTTCTTTAGAAGGGTATTGTTAAGCTCACCTAACGCAATCCCCTCTTTCTGAACCTCAAGTGCTGAGGGGATTTCAGGTAAATGGCCATTGGTATTGATGTATTTTTCTACTTCTGATAATGGGCTAAGCGAATATTCTTTTTGAAAAACATAATCGGGCCAATTGGTAGCTTCCACCTTGATTTCGTGTGCCCGAATTTTTCCATTCACGGAGAGTTTTTCTTTTGGTGATGTTGTGCCAATACCTAAATTCCCTCCGTTTATATAGCTATCACCCAGTACATTTAAATAAACTCTTCTTTCTCCCTGATGGCTGACAGCAAAACCATGATAACCAGCACCCTGATTAGTCATCCATTCCAACTCACCATCTTGAGGAGAATATAATTTTTTATCGGCAGAATTATAATCAAAACCGATTCCACCACCTTTTATAGTAAGTTTCTGGTCTGGATTTGATGTTCCAATGCCAACATTTCCATCGCCCTGTACTACCATCCTGTCGTACCATTGGTTATCTCCGGCATAAGTAACGCCGATCGCAAATTTGTCTTCTGCCTGAAAATCATCACCGATACAGAAACGGAATTCACTTTGATTTCCTCCTGAGTTATAATGGCTGATAAAAAAATCATCAGAGTTTCCGAGGAAATAAATCCTTGGCCCATACCCAAATGCATTATGAAAACCCGCTCCAATATTCAGGTTACCATTAATGGTCTGATCTTGTGCATTTGCACGGTCTGCATGTACAAACAAAAGGCAGGCAGTAGCCGATGCCAAAATTCTGTAAAAGTTTTTTTTCATAAAAATTAGTTTATCCGGAAAATCCACTATCAACGGATGTTGTGAATCATCTCATAAAACTAGCCGAATGTTTTATTCTTAAAAAATCTTTTTGACGAACGGGTGTTTTGAGGTGATATTGTTGACTTTTGGAGTGATGAACTGATTTACCAACATAAAAAAATCAGGTATTCTGATTACACCTGATTTTTAGATAATTAGAGCTATACCTAAAGGCATCACTTATTTTTTAGTGGAGGATTTCTCTTGAAGTACTTTAATCAGTTTTCCTTGCTCACTAAGTTGTTTTTGTTGTTCGATTAGATGAAGCGTAAGTTCTTCCATTTTCTTTAACAGCAACTTATTCATTTCGCCTAGGTCAACGCCATTGCGCTCTATTTCTTTTGCGCTTGGTATTTCAGGCAGGTGTTTATTCGTTTTAATATAACTTTCCAATTCTTTCAGCGTACCAACCTTATAATCTTCTTCAAAAACATAATCGGGCCAGTTAGTAGCTTCTACCTTGATTTCTTTCGCACGGATATTGCCGTTAACTGAAAGGCGTTCCCTGGGCGTTAAGGTTCCAATACCTACATTTCCATTAGAATTGATCGCCATTGCAGTTACCTTACTGTCTGCTATATCAACATTGCCATGTACATTGAAATTAAGCCCCATATTCCGTATTCCTGGGTAGCCCGTTGCAGCAGGGAATCCACCGCAACAGATCCAATCTGGTGTTGATTCAATTGAAGCACCAAAATAACCGGGCATTATATCACGAAATCCAGGAAAATATATCCCCTTCGTATCATTAGAATTATTATAGTCTCCAAGGGTAATTCTTTCATCTCCCCCTGCAATATGTAAACGACTATGGGGACTTGATGTACCAAGGCCAAGATTTCCGCCCACATCCATAAGCATCCTGGGCTGCCCTTGAGCAAAAAACCTTATTCCCTGATACCCCGAAAAATAGGCCATAGGTGGTGTATTTGGCGATTCATTGTACCATCCTAAGCCATAATGCGAAACAGTATTCCCCATAAAATTAAAAGCATCTTGGGCATTAAAGGCTAACCCATATTGGTTTACATTAGCAGCTGTTTGGCCAAAGCTTTTTGTTGTTATAATACAAAATATTAAGCAAATTATTGCACAGGCATTTGCTACCTTATTGGTAAAAGTTTTCATTAGAGCATTCATTTAGTATTAAATTTATTTTTTAACTGATTTTTTTAAGTTATTTATTATTTTATCCTGTTCGTCAATCCGTTTTTTCTGTTCGGTATTCGATTCTTCCAAACGGATCAGATGCAGCGTAAGTTCTTCTACTTTCTTTAAAAGTTTAGCTTGAATTTCTCCGAGGTTCTGACCTTCTTTAGTAACAACGTCAGCAGTCGGCATATCGGGAAGGTGGCCGTATTGTTCGATGTAGCACTTTGTCTGGTTAAGAGTTGGCAGAATGTATTTTTTTTCAAAAACATAATCAGGCCAATTGGTGGCTTCGACCTTGATTTCTTTCGCACGGATGTTGCCATTGACAGAAAGCGTTTCTTGTGGGTTTATTGTTCCTATGCCTATCCTTGCAGCATTTAGTATTAGCGGCTGGTTACCACCACCTGTTTTAAAAACGATAGGATAATCATTACTCATAAAATTCATGGAAGTTAATTCGTTATCTATAGATAATGTTCTTGCATCTCCTGGCCCCACCCTACTTGGATAAAAATGCGACTTTCCATAAACGGTTAAAGGAGCTTCAGGATTGAATGTTCCAATTCCGAGATTACCTTCAGGAGAAAAGAATAGCTTGTCAGAAGCACTAAAACTCCCATTGTTTGCAACACGAAATCCATTACCTATACGTGTACCACCCGTAAAATCGCCACCATAATTTAAGCTAAACACATTGTTGAAATCGTGCACCAGCGCCCTCCCTCCGATACCACGATCTGGAAAACGAAAAATAACATCTGCTGCACCATTGAAATAAAATTCCGGGGTTTGTGCATAATTGATCTGCGACAGTAGCAATAGCGGTACTAAGAATAATAAGAGCGTTAAACGTTTCATCTTTGTGGGTTATTTTAGATTTTAATTAAAAATATTCGAATAATCATAAATAAAAGTAAGGGGGATTAATGTACATCTTTTATGATTGATTAATAAATTATGATAAAGCTATTATATCTCATCAAAAAAGAGAAATCTTTTTGACGAACGATACTTTTGGAGTGATATTCTATACCTATTTCTTGATAAGCTGATTTTGGCTATCGCTAAAAACACTAATTATTCCATAATGCGAACTTATGGAGCCATTAAAGCAAAGCTAATTAAACTTGGACTCGCACAGAAATAACAAAGCCCGGCAATTTTTAAACCGCCGGACGCTTTGCCATATCCTATTTTTTTCTCACACGTGAAACACGTACCAGCTTAGTTACTCTATTTTAATTATATCATTACCTTTAACCGTTAAGACATCTAAAGTTTCATTTATTTCATCAACAAATTCTACTTCAAAAGTCGAAGGAAAATCGGAGTAAACAATTAGAACAGTGCCTTTACATCCTTTGAGTACCTTATCATTTAAAGATTTTAAAGACTTTACAATATCATATTCCTTTATCATAATTGAATTGACTATTTAACTGGAAAAGCTGTAATTAATCTAACAACATTATCGTTATTTTTAATCCAAGCTGTCATAACTTCAATAGTTCGTCCATTGGCCCCAGTAACTTTTATAACTTGATTAAACTTAGTGCCATACTGGGTTACAGCGGTTTGAACAGCTTTACCAGAATCAAACACTAATTGTTTTGCTAATCCCGATGAGTTTGCTTGAGTATAACCCAGAGCTTGTTGAAACCATTTTGCTTTACTTGCCCCAACAGCATGTTCAGCATTTAGTAAATAACCCGCTAATTTTTCTTCTACGGATAACTGAGATAAAAGGGATAAACTTCCTTTTGGCCCAAAAGGAGGATTGATCTCAAATTTAATATAGGATACATGAACGGGATTACCATCATTATCATAGTTTATGCCCTCATAATCTCTTCCTCCATTAAGGCTATACCAAAGCCTTCCATACCAACTGGTTACTTTGTTTATACGAGGGGCCTTCTTAACCAATGCCTCAGAATCAAATGGGTCCTGCTTCTTTTTATTAGGTGGATCCTGTTCTTGATTAGACGAAGAATATTGACTTTGTATTTGTCGAAACATAGCCTGTGCTTCTTCTGCATTATCAGAGCTTACGTTTCCATTAGCATCTGTAGTTTGCATTCCATCGGGATCTATGAAACGAATTGGATTATTATTGCCATAAACGTAAGGACTAAACCTTCTGCTCGTTTCAGACATCGGGTCTATGGCATTCCACCTCCCAATGACCGGATCATAGAACCTTGCGCCATAATCATATTGTCCTAATTCTTCCTGCAACTCCTTGCCATTGTAAAGATACTTATTTGTATTCGAATTTGGAACGCCCATTTTCCTTAAACCAAAAGCATAATAGTCATCACGCTGCAGCACTTCCAGCTGGTTGGTTGTCGGGTTCTGGTAAAAGGTAACTCGTACGTTCCCTAAATGATCAGACAGGTTATATTCGTAATTGTAACTGTTACCGTTCCTGCGGGCTAAACCTTCTTCCGTCTGGATGAAATCGATACTGTTATTGGTATACTGGATACCATCAATATAATTAGTGGTGGTACCACCTGCCTGTTTTTGCAGTTTTTCGCCAGCAGCATTGTAAGTATAGGTTAAATTCTGGCTCCCGCTTACCGTTTGCGGCAGGTTAAGGAAGTTGTATCCCAGGGTGATGTTCTTCTGGCTATCGCTGGTGAGGTTGCCATTGGCATCGTAACCATAACTGCTGTTGGTAAAACCACTGATGCTGGTCAACCTGTTGCCATTGTAGCCAGTGTAGTTGTTCGTACCAAAATTATCGCGGGTTAAACTGGTAATATTGCCCATTACATCGTAGCTGATGGCCTCGCCCAGGTTGTTGCCTGCGACGGCATTAGTTAAGCGGTTCAACCTGTCGTAAGTATAACTAAAGGTATTGGCAGTACCGTTGGTATAACCCTGGCCCGAGATATTACCATTGAACTGTGGCAAGGTACCATCGTTATATTTCAGTTCCATGCTGAACTGATCGGAGGTACTATTCTTCATCCAGCCGCGTTCGTTGTAGGCAAAGGTTGTGGCCTGGCTATCGTTGTGCAGGTTCTTTTTACTCAGCTGTCCGATCTCATTGTACTCCAGGTGGCTCAATGCGATTTCGCCTTTATCGTTGATGTTCTCAAAAGTGGCAACCTTGCGGCCGGCATGGTCATACTCATAGCGGTTGGCAATAGTGGTAACTACTCCACCTACCGTATGCGTACGCGTGCTCGCTTTCAGGCTGCCATCAAAGTTCCAGGTATTGTCTACTACATCGGTACCGTTCAGGTGATTGCTGCTTTTGCTCTGCACCACACGCCCTTCCAGGTCGTAATAGTTTACGGTAAGCAGCATCGTGCCTGTACCCAGGTTCTTTACCTTTGTTCCGGTTAGCAAGCTTTTGGTCCGTGCCACAGGCGCCTGTCCTGCACCCGGCTGGCCAAAGGTGTTACCTACAAAATCATAATCGTCGTAGTAATTCAGTACATAATAATCTCCGATACTACCCTGTGGAATGGCATCATTACTGTAACCAATCTGTGTATTTGATGCATCAGGTTTTTCATAAGCAGCAGTTCCGTTTGCGATATCCTGAAAAGCCCCCCTATAATTGGTTCCCGACTGCCCACTGTGAAGATCATCAATATAACGCCCGCTGATTACTATCCTGCTGAAAGCATCATATTTGGTAAAGTTCCATTCCTGAGGGCTTTTGTTACGCTGGTTGGCATCCTGGCTCATCACCACCTGATCGAGTTTGTTGTAGACCATAAATTCCCAGCCCTTGCCAGGGATTTTCTTCTCCACCAGCCTTTTGCGGCCATCGTAATGGTAACCGTAGATAAACTGGTCGAAAACCGTTTGGCTTTCGTCAAAACTGCTGATCGGCGCAGACAGTCTGTCTGTATGCTCATTTGCCGCAGGTGGCAGTACATAACGCAGGTTACCTAAATCATCGTACACATAATAGGTACTCAGGCTTTTGCCATTGGTTTCCCATACCCGTTTCAATACCACACGCCCTTCAAAATCCTTAAATTCTTCGGTGGTTCCGGCCTTTAGATCTGCTTCTTTCCAGTTCTCATCCTTAATGATGGTTTTGTAGAGTTTGCCCGGCTGGTAAACACTAGCTGTTGCACCGTTATCCGTACCATTGATCGTCCATAGTTTTACCTCATCCTGCACATTGGTACCATAAACGGTTTTAAGCGTATGGCCTACACTGATCTGCCAGTCTGCACCTGGGGCACCCTGCTGCAGTACCCGGTTTAACGGAGAGGCTTCGAAAACCGTTTCAGCAAAGGGATAACCTGTTGCTTTTACCCCTGCTGTTGGGCTGTTGTAAAAGGCCAGCTGATCAGCCAGTGCAGCTGTGCGGTAACTGCCTGTATTGCCGTTTTGGGCTGCATAGGGCTGGTATTTAAATTGCTCGCGGCCAAAGGCATCATAGGCCACAGGTTGTACAATATCTTTAAAACCCGGGCTGCCCTGTACCTGAACGGTCTGTAATGGCCTGCCCAGCCCATCGAAATACTGGATGGCCTGGTTTTCCTCGCACACACTGCGGCTATTGCCCAGTGTGGCATCGGTAACCGGCTGTTTAAAGGTCCGGGTAAGGATAAAATTCTGGTTGGTACTGGGGGTTGAAGATAGTTGCTGGCAGTTCAGATAACTCAAACCCGTGGTAAAAATGCGTACAGACCCCATGGTATGGAAACCATCGGTCAGTGTCACGCTCAACGGTGCACTGATTTCGCTTTCGCCATTATACACCGATACCACTTTCTGGGCAGAAGAGCGGCCAGCAAGCAACAATAGCGCCGCTGTGGCACAGAAATATTTTAGATGTTGTTTCATGGGAGCGTCTTAGTTTTTATAGTGGTAATCGGTCTGTTTTAAAATGTTGCCGTTTTGGTCTTTGATGGTTTTCAAGCGCTGAAAGGAATCATATTCGTAATAGGTGATCATGCCTTTGGCATCCGTCATGCTGGTAATCCCAACCATTGGTTTGTAAGTATACGTAGTAATTTGGGCATCCTTTAATAATGGAGACGTTCTTAAATTAGCCACATAATCCCTCACCACATTGTCTGACGGGTATGCGTTTGCAAAATTTCTAACAGCAACAGTTCCTCCGAGTATACTTTCAATCACATCGTAGGTAATATTTTTAATCTCAGCTATTAATGCTTTGTTTCCATAGCTATACACATAACAAACATCAGCACTATTTTTATCTTTAAAGCTTAACAAGTTACCATTATCATCATACTTCAAAAACTTAATATTATCCTCGTAAGGCTCATTCGCGTAACTAGATTGTGTAAGGCTGGGCAAGATTATAGAGCTATTATTAAAATAGCTATAATTTGTTTTAAAAGATTGGCTCAGATTCCCATTCAAAGACTCTCGTTTTTCTATTACAGGACTGATCATGTGAAGGTTATCTGCCATTTGCTGGTATACTGGTATATTAGAAAAATCCTTTGCATATTTAAAAATGGTAGCATGTGATTGTCCTTTAGAATTTACATAGCTGATTTTTGTAGGCGAAAATTGTTTATTAAAATCATATTCATATTTAGTAACCTCTATTACTTGACCTGAAGGAAAATAAGTTACGACAGAATCTCTGAGCTTCGAATTATTTACCCCATAGATAAACACATAAGAAGGTTCTAAATTGACAAAACTAAATTGACCATTGCTCAGCAAATCATTTTGAGGTGTTTTTTGAGGAAAGCTTTTAGGAGATAACACCAATGAAATTGAATTACCTAAACCTGGCATCTCACCATTAAGATAGTCAGAAAAAATTCTTTTTTTTATTTGATTCGATGAATCATAATGATCTATCTGACGCAACAAGCCACGGAAGGAAGAATTATCTGCTTTCAAATGGGTATACATACTTATGCCAGCAAAGTCTTTAATTTCATATTCATCCGGAGCTACCACATAATCATGCAGTGGAATATTTGATCCGGTTGAATAGTAATAAACTGTTTTTCTACCATCATTCATCGTTTCGGTTACCTTGGCATATCCCAAAACCACACCACAATAATTGAGTGAGCTGACAGGCAAGTTTTTATACACATCAAAAAACAAAGATCTTTCTACAAAATAACCATCAAAACCAAAAATAACTTTTGGTTTAGGTGTAGTAAAATAATTTATTTTGGGTACTAATCCAATAATAGGTGTTTCCAGTACGCCAGATGAATTATTTCCAATTTCATAAGAAAAATTTTTGCTTATCACAGGCGAACCTTCAGCTATGTAATTTATTTTCCTTATTCTTAAACCGTTTCCATTGTAAATATTCCCTGTTTTATAATTGAATTTAGTTTCCACTCTAATATTACTTTGATAAGCTGGTCCGTGGCATGAGTTTTCTATTTTATAACGCCCCTCTGGCAATGCCATAGATATACTTTCTGTAAATCTGAATAGCATGCGCTTGGAGTTCAATTCGTTATCATCATTAGGGATTCCGATATATCCAGCTGGATCATATGTTTTTTCATATATCGTTTCAAACTGATCGGTAGTTGAATTGTATTTTTTAATCTGTGCAATTGCAAAAGTGTTTGTGTTAGCATTAATATAACTTAGATATTCATCCAGGGAAATATTGGGACCAAGTGCCACTGGAGTCATGCCAATGTTGGTTGTGATAGATATGGTCTGATTATTATGCAATATAAATTCCTCCGATTTTAAGGCTGGCTGTTCATATGGGTCCATCTGTGCAGCAGCTGATACTAACACTGTATTAAGAGAGTCAAATTTATATTGAATTCGGTAATCTTCATCGATCTTCTGGGCACCCATGTAGCCCAAATATGAAAACTGATTACCGTCATATTCAAAGGTAGTTTTCCCGCCAGTTGGCTCTTGAATTTCTTTAAGTGTTCCAATCTGTGCATATTTCCAGTCAGCATTCCGATATGAACTATTAACTCCCCAGAAAGGACTCCTGTCCTTTACACCTATTTCCGAAATTCTATTAATATCAAAAATCTTCGAATCCGGATAAGGTTTGCCATCTTCCCCGTTATAATACCCATATAAATCCATACCTTTTGTGATACCTAAACCAAGACTCTTAAAAGGAGACTTTCCATTAAATGTTTCATAATATTTAAAACTGTATTTTTTATCATCAACATTTAACTCCTCTAATTTATAGTTACCAATATTTACATCAACACCTTCAAATCTTCCAAATTTAAATTCAGTTTTAGAAATCTTTTTACCAGATGTTTTAATAGTAATACTATCCAGCATACAATATACATGAACCAGATTAATATCTTGCTGAGGGGTATATTTGGGAAAAACATTTATTGTATCAGCCCCAGTTATTATTTGACGCAAGACTTTAAAAGACTTTATGCTGGCTCGCGGATCATTACGCTGATGTTGAAAGTGCTGGGATAGGAAATATTCCTGCCAGTCAGCCGGCTCACCATTTTTTATCATTAAGCCGTAAGCAGGATCGTAACCTTTAAAATAAGAGTCGTCAAAAAATTTTATATGGTCAAAGTAATAGAATGGCTCACTATCGATATTGTTGGGGGCTATTCCATTAGGATCCTTCTGATACAAAAAATCAATTCTTGAAATGGTAGAAGGATTGTATACTGAAGAAAGATTCCAACTCGAATAATATGAAGCCAATACAGTTGGCATATTTGCGAACTGACAATAACTCTCTTCAGTATCATTAAAGCTATAGATTATTCCTTGACCATCTGTAATTTTAAATTTACGATCAATATATTCAATCTTCAGATCGGACTCTTGAAGCATCTGGATCTGCCCTTCATTATTAAAAGTAAACTTTCCTGTATTGCCTAAAAAATTAAAGAAATACAAATCAGATTCAGTATCGATAGGTTCAGAAATCGCATCATTTAATGTAAAGACAGAGGGTGCAGAAGCTTCCATATAACTGCGTTCATAAGTGTCAAAGATTGAATAATAATCGCCCACAGCGGCTGCTCTGATTTTTGATTTAATACCCGCATTTGCAAATCCAAAGTTGGAGTTTGTGTAATCATCCGGATATCCTTTAACCACTCGGGTTATTACTCCGCCCGCATTTAAAGACCACCCTAAGCCAGCCCAACTTGGTGCTTCAGATAATTTGATACCAGAAGCATGGTAGCTTATACTAATCGGGATATCTAGTACATTATTTTTGAGCGTATATATTGGCACTGATATTTGTGGAATACCAGAGTAATATGACACCGGGATTTCAGCGTATTTCGATAACGAAGCCGCATTTGGAGTAAGACTTTTTAAGTCTCTTTGGGCGTAAACATTTGCAGCTAGAATCACGCAACTCGTGAAAGCGATTAATTTTTTAAGCATCTTAATAATAATGAAAAGTTAAGTTTATTTAGATTTTTGTAATTCCAGTTTATCAACGAAATTCTAAAAAAGCATTCTTTCTACCAAATCTTTTTGACCAACGATGCTTTTCGAGTGATATTCTATGCGTATTTCTTGATAAACTGATTTTGGTCTCTCATAAAAAAGCTAAATACGCCGCCAAAAACCTGGAAAAAAACCCTTAATTCTCCTTTCCTACAAGCTGCAATTCCAGGTTAAGTTTATCGTTTTTTTCTTCATTGCCATTTGCTGTTTTCTTAATCAGCTTAGCATCAGCAATTTTGCCAATTCCTGGACTTTTGGCTAAAGTATCGAGCAGTTTAACGATATTGAAATAACTGCCCCTGAAAGTAAATTTCTGCGCCACTACACCCCGCACAATTTCGCTGGTGTCTTTTTCGGCAGTGGACATGTTGGGGCTAAAATTAATCTCTACATTTTTGGCAATGGCCATTGCCGATACCGATTGCCATAGGCGGTTTTCGCGGTCTTCTCTCCGAACGTTATACCCCTTTAACACAGCCTGGTAAAAGGCATGTTTTTTTTCCAGCTGGGGAAAAGCTACATCGGGCTCTTCTCCCGGGTGTCCGGCTTGTTTTAATTGCCTATTGAGCACAAATGCAGCAATTGCCTTTTCGAATGAAAAAACATAGGCGAGATAAACCACGAAGATCATGGAGAAAATCATAATGGCTTTTTTATTTTTTGGGCTAAGTTTCTCCATCATCTTAATATTGGATCAATAAGGTAAAGGCAAAATTTTCAGATTCGCTATCCTGCTGGTAGCGGAGCAACTTTACTTCTTTTGCCCACTTTTTTTCTTTGAGTAAAAATATCCAGTTGTTCACCGCCGATAAGTTTGAAGTTTCGCCAGTGATTTTTATCGAAGCAAGTGCATCTTTATTTTCTGCTGATTCTTTTAAGCGGTCGAATTGTATGTCGTTTAACGTAAGGGCCCGTGGTTTGCTGCTACCGATTTCGTTGAGCAAAAAGGCATAGCTATAACCACCATTCCAGCCCAGTTTTTCTAATGATATTTTTTGATTAGCAATTTCTTTCTTCAACAGATCACTTTGATCTGCCGTAGCTGTAATTGCCCCTACCTGCTGATTCAGTTTCGCATTTTCTGCATTGTAATGTGTAAGTGCAAAAAAACTGATTACTAACAATCCTAATAAAACAAATATAAAAATACCAGCTGTTTTTTTGAGTTTGGAAAATTCAAGAAAATCTTCAAAACGGTTATCAACCTGCTCATTTTCAACTTTAACTACAGCAAGTTTATCATGTAGAAAGAGCTGAAAAGCCAATGCATACGGTACCAAAAGCGTAGATTTAAGTTTGGTATTACCCAATTTCAGGCTCCCTTTATCTTCTGCTCCTTCCCCATACCGGTACGCGATCAGGTTCCCTTCTACCGAAACCTCAAATTGATGTCCATTGGCTGAAAACCCTTCGCCAGCCGCGCTTAATAATTCCCAGATCGAAATAACCGGTAATGCACCGAGGCTCAACATATAAACATTTAATCCGGACGATTGCAGTTTAGCAACAATATCATCAACAAATGTTTGCCTCACAATACTTACCCAGGCCAGATCACCTGAAAAAGCCTCCTGTACATAAAAATCTTTTCGTTCAATGGATGAAAAAGCCGCTCTAAATAAATCTTTTGTATCTGTGCCAACACCTTTAAGCTGTTTGTGTATAATACCTTTTCCGTTAATTGATAAGGCCACGGGGTATTTTCGTGGAATACGCTCCAGTATTTTAACTAAATTGCCTTCTACCGTATGGTAATCTGCCGCATCTATATTATCGCCTTTGCGCGTAACCACCGCATAACCACAGCGGTACGTTTCGTTTTGCAATAGCGTAAGCTCTACACCCAAAATATGTTCAAAAGTTTCGAACATGCCTAATATAAAATTGTAGGTTTAATAAATACCAGTGTTACCACCTTGTTGTTGGATTTTTCCCTGCTGCTGAAAAGCCATTTCAATATCGGGATCCGCGATAAAATAGGTACGCCTGATCCATTCTCGCTGCTTTCGGTACGTTCTAAACCACCCAGTACGATCATATCTTCGTTTTTGGCCCTGATAATAGAACTGAACTTACTGGTCGATTTTGGCGGTGGTGCATTTAAAGGCGGGTTGCCAATAAAATCGGATATATTTACTTTAATGTTCAGCGTCACCTGGTCGTCGCCCGAAACAACAGGCTTGATATCGATTTCAAGATTTGCATTTACCTCGGTAAACTGTTCGGTTACTACCGTTTGTGCGTTTAATGAAGGAATTACATTTTGGGTTTTCTGACTATAAAAACGCGAGCTACCGATACTTAAATTAGCCGAGTGCCCATTAAGGGTAGAAAGTTTCGGAACCGAGCGGATATCTACATTGTTATTGCTTTCTAAAGCACTGAGTTTAACATAAAAATTAGGAGTTACTCTACCGAGGTTTACCGAGCCGTTTCTGCCCAATTTGGAGAGGAAATTGTTGATGGAATTTGCCCCAAAAGTATAATCTATGCCAGGCAATATGGTTCCACCTGTTTTTACACTATCCGATACCCCCGCAGAGATACCGGTTTTAACACTTTTACCTTTACGTACATCTACCAATGTTACTTCTATCAGTACCATTGGCACTACCCGGTCTATCTGTTTGATATAATTTTCAATTTCATTTACCTGCGGCGAAGCTCCCGAAAGCAATAAGGTATTCTGTTCCCTGAATTCTTTAATCTCCACCCCCTTTTTCCATTCGGCGGGGATCATCATCTGGATGGTATCAAGCGAACGGTGTTGCAATTGTACAATCCTGTTGGCACGTAATCCTTCCAGCTTCCGGTCGCCAATTAGATAAACACCGCCATCTTTTTTAAAGGTATATTCGGTTCCCTGCAATAAAGCGGTAAGAAAGGTATCGTAGCCAATACCATTTAATTTCGTACTTACCGTTCCTTTAATATCTGAATAGATAAAATAATTGGCGCCTACCTCATTCGAGGCCGATTTGATCAGGTCTAATATGGGTGTATTTAGCGCATCTACGCTTACGGTGCGGTTGCCCTGGTTATCTTTCCGGCCACTCAGGTTAAAGTTTGATGTCCCCTGACCTCCGGCAGGCTTATTGCTTCTTTTTACTGCCGTGGCCTGATCGCCGTTTACATAAAGTTCTTCTCCTTCACCTAAAGCCTGGAAAATAAATACCCCATCGTTGGTTTTGTTCATTTTAAGCTCGTTGGCATAAGCCAGTTTTTCAAGCGCTACTTCAAAAGGGGCCGCAGCAATAAAACCACTTACTTTTTTTCCCATCAGGGCAACGGGAACCACTACGTTTTTTTGTGAAAGCTGGCTGATCTTCTTGGCTACCTGGCTTAAGGTATCGTTATTGAGCTCAAACCCCAGGTATTCGTTTGATGCATTATAATTCACACGGAAATCTTTGGGCACTACCGCGGGTTTTGGGGTTTGCACCTTGGTTACCGACATGATGGAGCCGATAAGGTTAATATCCAGGTCGTATTCTTTGGCCATAAACAGGATCACGTTCATGGCCGTTTCGTTACGGAAATTGGTATAAACCTTAAAGTTCAGTTGGGGATCGATATTGATATTCAGGTTATTGGCTTGCGCCAGGGCCCTTAAAAATTCCTGTGCAGAAGCTCCCGACATCGACAGTTGAACGGGTTGGGTTAGGCCTGGTACGGTTACCGAAAGGTTCCTTAGGCGCTCTTCGATGGCTTTTAATCGTTCCTGGCTGTTAACCTGGGCTGAGGCGGTTAAAACGGATAGATTTAAGGCAATAAAGGCCAAACCCATCAGCATTTTTAGTATCGTTTTATTCTTCATTTAGATAGTGAGTAACAAGGGGTAAATTTCTTCGATAGAGGTTAGTCCATCGGCAAATAAAGCAAAAGCGTTTTTAGATAGTGTATTTATTTTTTTCTCTTCGAGAACAGGTTCGATAGCCATATTCCCTTTCCTGATTTCCTGTGAGAGTGCTGCATCGATCGGGATCACCTCATAAACGGCTTTACGCCCACTATAACCGGTATAATAACAATGTGCACAGCCGGTAGCCACAAAATGGGTGCTTACGGTTTTGGGTGGGTTAAACTGCCGCGGGTATCGTCCTGCCTCAAACGCTTCCTCTTTTTTGCATCTCGGGCAAAGCAGCCTCACCAGGCGCTGGGCTACGGTAGTGTTCAACGTATTGGCCACTAAAAAGCCGGGGATTCCCATATCCATCAAACGCGATACGGTTCCCCAGGCAGAATTGGTGTGGATGGTAGATAGTACCAGGTGACCGGTTAGTGCTGCCCTGATGGCCATATTGGCCGTTTCGGGATCGCGAATCTCCCCTACCATAATTACATCTGGATCCTGCCTTAAAAAGGTACGCAAGGTTGCGGCAAAGCCCAATCCGATATTTTCTCTTAACTGAACCTGGTTTACGCCTTCCAGGGTATACTCAATAGGGTCTTCGATGGTGAGGATATTACGGGTACTTTTATTTAAAAGTTTTAAGGTGGCATACAAGGTGGTGGTTTTACCCGATCCCGTTGGGCCGCTGATTAAAATAATACCATTTGGCCGCTGTACACCTTCCATATAATGTTGCATATCCTGTTCGGATAAGCCCAGGGTATTCAGATCAATGTCGGTGCTGCTGTTGTTTAATAACCTGAGTACAATTTTTTCGCCGTAAAGCGTCGGCAATACAGATACCCTGATATCAAAAGAAGTAAAACGTGCAGAGCTGAACTGGATCCTTCCATCCTGAGGCAAACGTTTTTCGGCGATATCCAGGTTGGCCATAATCTTGATTTTATTGATCAGGGCAGGATAATCTTTCTTTTCGATCTGGTAACGTTCAATCATCATCCCATCTATCCTTACCCTCACCCGGGCACGTTTTTCGAAGGTTTCGATATGGATATCACTACTTTTTAAACGCCTGGCTTCTTCAATCAATACATTTAAAAAATCATCGTTGGCCGAGATCACTGAAACTTCTTTGTCATCATTTTCTGCCGATACATCGCCCAGGTAATATTTGGAAAGCAAGCGGCTGATTTCCTGCTGATCGAGCGGTAATAGAGAGATGTTACAGCCCAGCATGACCTGCAATTCATCGGTAAGCTGATCCTGATCGCCAAGGCCATCCCAACACAATACCAAATTGCCGTTTGCGCCGCGTTCTTTCGGAAATACACGGTACTCCATCGCAAACTCTTTGGATATCAACCCCAGTATTTCAGCTTTAACTTCCATAACCAAGCAAATTTAGAAGGTGATCATCGGCTAGCAGGTTGATCGCAGGCGTATACCAACTGATAGCCGTCAGTACCATAAACATCAGGGCCTGGTAACCTGCCAAAGGTATTTTTTTTCCATGCGTTTTACTTTGCTGACCAAAAATCGCCGTAAATAAAATGATCAGCGTGAGGCTTAACAGATGGAAAAGCACATAGTTTAAAAAGGAAAAACCAAAACACAGTACCACCAGGAATAACAAATCTCCCAAACCGAAAAATCCATCGAATATATTGGTCAGTTTTTTTTGTTTGATAGAAATATAGCCCGTTAATACCAAAAATTGCAATGCTAAAAACAGTCCGTTCTTAACCGCCTGCGAAATTGTGGCGGTAAAACCCAGCACCCGGACGGTAGCTGCTGCCATGAGCAGGAAAAGTACCGGAAACATCCACCAATAAATCCCCCGGTATTTAAAATCCTGGTAAACCATCCCTGCTAACACCATAAAAATCCCCCCCTGCAACAAAAACATCAATCAGCAACTATCTCTTTTAAGTTTTTATCCTGGTCTATCTGCCAAACATTATAGGTTCCATCGCCATCAAAATCGGCAACTGCGGTAGCTTTGGCGGTAAAGGTATTATTGGTTGCCGCTGTAATTTCGATTTTATAGTTGGCTTTGCCATCTTTCGCGTCAGATGTCAGCTTTTCCTGAATAAAGCCAATTTCCGATAAATCTGTAGAATATTTAGAGTGTTCGTAAAAGTAGCTCTGTTCCAGCTTGGCTACATGTTCCAACTGCATTTTGGCCTCTGTTGTTTTGGCTTTGGTAATGAGCGGCATCAGGTTGGGCAATGCCAATAAGATCAATATGCCAATAATAGCCAATACAATCAGAATTTCGGTTAGGGTATAAGCATTAAACTTTTTAGACGTGTTTATTTTCATTTTGCGTTAATTTCTTTGGCCCGATCCATCTTAATGAGACGAGCATGTAAATTGCAAAGAAATAAATAATTTTCCCAATATTTTTGACGAACAATAGAAATTAAGTGATATTCTTGTATTTTGGATTGACAAGCCTACATCTGGCTCGCTGATTTTTACTTTTTAAACGAAAGATTGGTAATATTTGTGTCTAACCAGAGCTATGTTTCTTCAACTTTACCCCAGTAGCATCGTAGATACAGCTTGAATTCTAGCTACCACTAAGCGTTTGCTAAAAGGTTCAATAAAAACAAAAAGGTCTTAGCGAGACGCTAAGACCAGATAGGGTTTCACTAGACAAAGCAAATCCAGATACTAACTATATTTAGATTTTACAAAAACTAATGAAGTACAAGTTATAGCTAACATAATAGAAAAGATAATGCTTATTCTTAAATATTTCTTTACTTCCCATACCGAAAAGACCAATTTTAGATTAGAGGAATAATATAGTTTAATATATCTTTTTCTATTCACATCAGCATAATCTCTGCTTGTTATAGCTATCTCATGTTCTTTTCCCTTATAAAATACCAAAAGATAATAGGATTTTCCACGAGCTGAAGAATTTACTTTAGTTGAAACAAAACGATAGGATATAGGAGAGTCAACTTCTTTTTTTAAAATTAAATATTTGTTTAAACTATAAAGAAAAATACCACTAAAAATTAAGGAAAGAAATATCAAGAATAATTTATTTTTATTCATCTTTTTTTGCTTCATTTTGCGCTTTATTTGCTGTTGTTTTAGCAATTGTACCTTTAATCGCTTTGCCTGTATTATCTAGAGACCTTAAACCCTTCGCTTTTTTTTCTGCAGCCCTTGCTGCCGCTTTAGCCTTCCCAACTAAGCGTGAATTAGGCGACCTTCTTGATGCCAAATCTTCAGCTCTCCTACTTACTACTCTTGCATTATTTCCAGCAGTTTCTGCAGCATCTTTAAATACATCCGTCTTCAACAAGCTAGATAGTCCCACTTCGGCAAGAGCTCCTGCCATTACGCTCTTTAAATCAAAGTCCTCATCTTTATAAAGTTGCTTTATGGACCCTTCTAAAGCAGACACTCCGACTTCCAATAATTTTGTTAGAATTTTTCTATTTGAGGGTTTGGATGCCCATGAAGCAAACTTTGTTATCCCGCCATCTATAGCTCCCGATGCTGCGCCAAAACCTGCAGCCACAGTTATATCTAAGCCATCGCTCCATGTCATAGCTTTGTTTGCTTCAGTAAACGACATATCCTCAAAAATCATCCTAGATCCTACAATCCCGGCATATTCGGTAAAAGCAGATAAAACAGCTCCCATTATTGGGTTCCTGCCATCAGGATCAGTTAGCTTAATAGGATTACCAAGTACATATCCGTAAGGGCTTGTGTTTTCTTGCATTAATTCTACTAACGGATCCACCACATGCCACCTGCCAATCACCGGATCATAGAACCTTGCCCCGTAATCGTATTGCCCCAGCTCTTCCTGCAACTCCTTGCCATTGTAAAGATACTTATTCGTATTCGAATTTGGAACGCCCATTTTCCTTAAACCAAAGGCGTAGTAATCATCGCGCTGTAGTACTTCCAGTTGGTTGGTCGTCGGGTTCTGGTAAAAGGTGACCCGAACATTGCCTAAATGATCAGATAGGTTATATTCATAGCTGTAACTGCTGCCGTTCCTTCGGGCTAAACCCTCCTCTGTTTGGATGAAATCGATACTGTTATTGGTGTACTGGATACCATCAATATAATTAGTGGTGGTACCACCTGCCTGTTTTTGTAGTTTTTTGCCAGCAGCATTGTAAGTATAGGTTAAGTTCTGGCTCCCAATTACCGTTTGTGGCAGGTTAAGGAAGTTGTATCCCAGGGTGATGTTTTTCTGGCTATCGCTGGTGAGGTTTCCATTGGCATCGTAACCATAATTACTGTTGGTAAAACCACTGATAGCTGTTAATCTGTTGCCATTGTAACCCGTATAATTGTTCGTACCAAAATTATCGCGGGTTAAACTGGTAATATTGCCCATTACATCGTAACTAATGGCCTCGCCCAGGTTGTTGCCTGCTGCGGCATTAGTCAAACGGTTCAGCCTGTCGTAAGTATAACTGAAGGTATTGGCTGTACCGTTGGTATAATTCTGGCCCGAGATATTACCATTGAACTGTGGTGAAGTACCATCGTTATATTTCAGTTCCAGACTAAACTGATCGGATGTACTGTTCTTCATCCAGCCACGCTCGTTGTAGGCAAAGGTAGTGGCCTGGCTATCGTTGTGCAGGTTCCTTTTGTTCAACTGCCCGATCTCGTTGTATTCCAAATGGTTTAATGCTACCTCGCCCTGGTTGTTGATGTTCTCAAAAGTAGCAAGCTTACGGCTCATATGGTCGTACTCATAGCGGTTGGCTATCGTTGTTACTGCTCCGTTTGCCGTGTGCGTACGCGTACTGGCCCTCAGGCTGCCATCAAAGTTCCAGGTATTGTCTACCACATCAGTACCGTTCAGGTGGTTACTGCTTTTGCTCTGCAGCACGCGCCCTTCCAGGTCGTAATAGTTTACCGTAAGCAGCATCGCACCTGTACCCAGGTTCTTTACCTTTGTTCCGGTTAGCAAGCTTTTGGTACGTGCTGCAGGCGCCTGGCCTACACCGGGCTGGCCAAAGGTATTACCTACAAAATCATAATCATCGTAGTAGTTCAGTACATAATAATCCCCGATGCTGCCCTGTGGAATGGCATCGTTACTGTAACCAATCTGTGTATTTGATGCATCAGGTTTTTCATAAGCAGCAGTTCCGTTTGCGATATCCTGAAAAGCCCCTCTATAATTGGTTCCCGACTGTCCGTTATGAAGATCATCAATATAGCGCCCGCTGATTACTATCCTACCAAAGGCATCATATTTAGTGAAAATCCATTCCTGCGGACTTTTGTTGCGCTGGTTGGCATCCTGGCTCATCACCACCTGGTCGAGTTTGTTGTACACCATAAACTCCCAGCCCTTGCCAGGGATTTTCTTCTCCACCAGCCTTTTGCGGCCATCATAACGATAACCGTAGATAAACTGATCGAAAACCGTTTGGTTTTCATCAAAACTGTTTAATGTAGCCTGGCCGTTTTCGTTTACCGCCGGTGGCAGTACATAACGCAGGTTTCCAAGGTCGTCGTAAATGTAATAGGTACTCAGGCTTTTGCTATTGGTTTCCCATACCCGTTTCAGTACCACATGCCCTTCAAAATCTTTGAACTCTTCGGTGGTACCAGCTTTTAAATCAGTAGGTACCCAGTTCTCATCCTTAATAGTGGTTTTATAAAGTTTTCCAGCCTGGTAAACACTGGCGTCAGCACCGTTACCGGCATTGTTCACGCCCCACAACTTTACCTCATCCTGGGTATTGGTGCCATAATCGGTTTTAAGGGTATGGCCAGCACTGATCTGCCAGTCTGCACCAGGGGCACCCTGCTGCAGTACGCGGTTGAGTGGCGAGGCTTCGAAAACCGTTTCAGCAAAGGGATATGCGGTTGCTTTTACACCTGCCGTAGGGCTGTTGTAAAAAGCCAGCTGATCGGCCAAAGCACCTGTACGGTAACTGCCTATAGTGCCGCTTTGTGCAGCATAAGGCTGGTACTTAAATTGCTCGCGGCCAAAGGCATCATAAGCCACAGGTTGTACAATATCCTTAAAACCCGGGCTGCCCTGTACCTGCACGGTCTGTAATGGCCTGCCCAGCCCATCGAAATACTGGATGGTTTCATTTACCTCACAACCACTACGGCTCGAAAGATTATTTGGATCTATACCTGGCTGTTTGAATACTTTCGTACTGATATAGTTCTGGTTACTGCTCGCCGCAGATACAAAGGGCACGCAGTTAACATAGCTCAGCCCCGTGGTGAAAATGCGCACAGGCCCCATGGTATGGAAACCGTCGGTAAGCGTTACGCTCAAAGGTGCACTGATTTCGCTTTCGCCATTATAAACAGATACCACTTTCTGCGCAGAAGAGCGGCCCGCAAGCAGCAATAGTGCTACCGCAGCGTAAAAATATTTTAGATGTTGTTTTTTCATGGAGCGTCTTAGTTTTTATAGTGATAATCGGTCTGTTTTAAAATGTTGCCGTTCTGGTCTTTTACTGCTTTCAGGCGCTGAAAAGCATCGTACTCGTAGGTAGTAGTCATGCCTTTGGCATCGGTACTGCTGGTCATGCCGACCAAAGGATCAAATTCGAAAGTAGTCATTTGAGTATTTTTTGGTTGGAAACGAATATTGTCTAGTTGATAGCTCTCATTAATATCAATACTATAGGCAGATGTATCGACCAAAATATTATCTATAACCACAAAAGACCAAAGCCCTGTATTTTCTTTTTTCCAGTAACTTAGAACGTATGTACCATTTGACAAACCAGATATGCTTTTCGAATATCCTCCGATTTTACTATACCTCCCAGATTTGCTATCTCCAACAGTACTTAATCCAGAGCCGTTATATTCTTCAAAGTTTTCGTAAAAAATATCAGTCGCCTTAACATTATTACCTTGTGCAAGAGGAACAGATAAGCTATTACCCCATAAAAAACTTGTAACGGAACCTTTATCTGCTGCTTGTTGCGTAAGTCGGTTTTTGTAATCATAAGTCATACGGTATCGGCTAGTATAGCTTGAGTTTTTTAAGAAAAGGCCATTTGAAACTGTTGAGAAATCAAAAGAGTTAAGTGGTGTGGCCGTTTCAGAAACTAAAATTTGCTTTAAAGTTGGCTGATCAGGATTAAATATATTGATTGTACCTCCAAAGTATTTCTTTATTGAATTTGTACCTGGCGTAACGAGCTCTGTAAATGATTCTAAAGGGAGAATCATATGTTTTTGTTGCAATAGTTTTATACCACTTGAAATAGAATCAAGTCCAGATGCATTATTTAGGTCAGGATAATCCTGGGGATACTTATAATAGGTACTTAACGTATCACCCCGAGAATTTCCAACTGATTTTTTAATTAACTGAAAGTGTCCCTTTGTTTTATCATAATTATAGTTTTCATAAGTAATTTGCGCCTCAGTACCTGATATATCATACTCGGTATGCTCTTTTCTCATAACAACATTACGATAAACAGGAATAGCAAACTGGTGTGCATAAATTTTGAATTCCTGACCATTATCATATCCCGGTGAAGTGTATTGACTAAGTCCTTGATTGAAGAGCATTTGCCATATTCTTCGAGGGTTTGCCCTGTCATAATAATAATAATCTTTTACTACAGGCACAAGATTACCCGCAGAAAGTTTATAGTGTTTTTCTTCAATTAAATCTCCCCGTCCTCCAGGAATGGATGGAACAATGGCCATTACTGGATTTATAATCCAAGTGTTGCTTAACTGGTTGCTGAAAGAAAGGATAGTATTAACGTTAAAACTACTCCCTGCATTATAATTGAACTCTGACAGCCCGTTCAGATTACCACTAGTGCTTTCTGAAATTTTCACTGTAGCATACCCAAAACAGGGCGCATCCCGACCATCGCTGAATGGATAAATTGACTGACCATAGCGATAGCTAAAAATATTTAAAGCATCCTGTTGTGGAGATTGCTTAAAATAGTCCGACCCCTGTTGGGAAACATATATTGGCCGATCATCCTCTCTTCCATCAATATAAGTGAATTTTTTAACATTAGTCGTTTCTGCAAGCGGGTCATAATTAGTAATCTTACTGACCCGCAGACCACCTGAATATATAGTTTTATCTACATAAGTGCTAGTACTACTTGTTTTCTCAACATATACCTGGAGCCGGACTTCACAGTTATTAAAAAAAGCCTGTGAATAGGGTTCTAGATATACCCTGTAATTACTGCCTCCCTTTATCACAACAGAAGAATCTTGAGCAGATGCGTAACTCGAAGAAGGAATTGGGATTCTTTTTAGAAACATTCCATTTTCATACAAAACAACATTAAAAAAATAATCTGAAGGATAACTACCATGCCTATCAACCATGCAAAAAATCTTGAGCCGCTTATTGTTCCAGGTATTTGCTGCAACCAGATTACCGTTTACATCCATAAAACCTGAGACTGACAATGCACTCGCTCCTGAAGCTTTGTAGCCATTACTTACCGTATCCCTATAAGTCGTTACAAGTTCATTTCTGATAAACTGATTGGTTTCATATTCAAAGGTTGATTTACCCCCCGTAGGGTATTGAACAGATGTTAATATATTAGCCTGTGCATTGATTGGACTTGCTTCCCTATCTGCACCCGGAAGAGATTGCCAGGCTCCATTTGAAAAAACACTACCACCCGGTATAAACTGACCGTTAAATGCTCCATTAAAATATCCCCAATGATCAACAGCATACGACAATTTTGCAGGAAGGTTGATATTTTCATTGTAAGAGTAAACAGTTTTCTTATTTATGTTTGTTTCCAAGGAGTCTAATTCGGTCACACTATTCAACTTAAGTCTTTTTGTATGGTTATCATTGGTATATTGGCTAAGTTGTACATTAGATCCCGATACACCACTAAATCCGCTAGACGTGAAATAGTCATCATTGTTCAAAAGAACTTTTTTGATCAATGCTCCCTTACTGTTTCTAATCTCAATAGCTTTCAAACGGCGGGCGTTCTGAAGATCTTTCCTTTGTTCATCATAAATAAACTTAACAAATCCATCAGAAAAGTTTATCTTATTGATATTGAGTTGTTGGTAGATTGAATAGCTAGCTGTTGTAATAACACCACGGGACTGCGATGTATGTGGTGAAACATTACCTACTAACTGAGTTTCACCTATAACCGGTAATGGATGCGTATAATTTTGCGTTGAATAAAGGTAATCAAAATTAATTTCTCCATTTACAGGTGATACAATTTTAGTAAGGAACCAAGTATTTAAATTATGTGAAACGCGGTTTTCCACGTAGTAGGGATCGGTTGAATTGGTAGAGTTTAACTGTTTTTGGGTAAAAAAATAGACAATCCCCTTTTCGTCTGTGATTTTCCAGTCTGGGTAAGATCCATTCGGAATGATTTCAATCTTTAAAGAACCATCACCCAATAAAACCGGCTTAAAATTATTATCAAAAACAAACTTATAACTACGCTCGCCAATATTGATCATATAAAGATCAGACGCAAAGTCGGGAGCTTTCCCATCATAGCCCACTTGAAAATTATAGAAATATTCTTTTCCAACACCATTGTGTGGAAAAGACAAACCACTGTAAACAACACCAGATACACCATTGGCTGTAAATTGGTTAAAGTTATTTACCCACAAATAATAGTTATTTTGATAGCTGATAAAAGGATTTTTTGACTGCAGGATTATTTCAGGATCATCTGGCATGTCATGATAATTATTGGCAAAGCCGCCTTCGAAATCGGGAGCGCCACGAACAGTGCTGACAATTGAGCCTCCTGCACTAAGCGCCCATCCAAGTCCAACTTCACTAGCCTCTTCTTTAACTTTTAAACCTCCTGCATGATACATTAAGGTGATCGGTAAGTTAAGATCACCTTCCTTAATCGTATAAACGGGATAAGTTATACTCGGTATTCCCGAAAAGTTACTGACCGGGATGAGTCCAAATTTACCCAATGCAGATACATCTGGAGGAGGAGGGGTAAGCATTGATGGTTTTACAATAGTTTGTCCGCTGATTATTTGACAATAAAGGACGGACATAAAAAGGATAAATATCCTTAGGATAGAGAATTGACGTTTCATTTATTAGGTATTATTAAGAGAAATTATATGATTTAGACTATTTGGAGATCAGAAAGCTAGGATAATCAAATTTCTTCACAGAGACCGGGGATTTAAACACCCATTCTCGTGATCTGCAATTCCAACTGTTCATTTGATTCAAATTATTATAATGCATTAATATTAGATTATTTAAAGGTTTAAAAACTACTGCTCATCTGGAACATCGGCAGGTACATGGCAATCAAAATCACGCCTACAACCAGCCCCAAAAAGATAATGATTAAGGGTTCCAATAAGCCGCTGATGGCATTGGTTTTGTATTCTACTTCTTCGGTATATTGTTCGGCCAGTTGTTCAAAAAAGTATTCGAGGCGGTTTACCTCTTCGGCGATTTTAATCATCTGGATAAATTTTGCCGGGTAAAAATCATATTTGGAAAGCGCTACAGAGAGGTTGCTCCCTAAAAGGATATCTTTTTCGGCAAGGCGGAGCGAATTTTCTACCGGGTAAAAAGTAATCATCTGCCTTACCAGTTCCAATGCCTGCAGCAATGGGGTATTGGTTTCGGTAAGCAGGCGCATGGTATTGGCAAAACGGGCCAGGTAAACTTTGCGGGTAATTTCGCCCACTACCGGGATGCGCAGCAAGAGCAATGCAGCTCCTTTTTTGAACCAGAATTTATTGCGGTTAATAAAATAAAGGATCACGATTGCAACCAGGATAATCAACATGAGGTAGATATACCGATCGAACCAGTCAGAAAAACTCACAATAAGCGAAGTGATGTAGGGCAGTTTACCTCCAAAACGCTTAAACACATCGGCAAACATGGGTACCACAAACTTGATCATAAAAAACACCGCAGCAAAAGAGGTAAACAATACGAGTAAGGGATAGGTGACGGCACCGATAATTTTACGCTGCTGGCTGATCTTCGATTTATAATATTTGGCCAGTTCGCCCAACACCTCACCCAGTTTACCGGTTTCTTCTCCTATTTTTACACTGTAATATTCGTAGGGACTGAATTTCGATTCGGCCTGCATGGTTTCAGACAGCGATTTACCGGCTATTACCTGTTCCTGTACGGCAGAAAATAGTTCTACATCCTTTTTTTGGGTATAAGAACCTGAGGTAAGTTCGAGCGCAGAGCGGATATCGATACCCGAGCGGATCAATGTACCGAGCTCATTGTAAAAACCTTCTTTTTTCTTATCTGATAATTTACCCTTCCCGAAAGAAATGTCTTTGCTCAAAAAATCAACAAGGCCTGCTTTCTCCTTCTCTTTGAGCGGATTTTTCTTTTTCTGGATTTTTGAAATATCTATTGACGGCATGTTATTTAAGTAAATCGTGGGCACTATAAAATTTCCCCAGTGTGATTGGGATCATTTGTTGTTTTTCCATTTTAAGCATAAAACTGATGCGATCAACGGTGTCCGTTTCAAGCGCCTCCTTTTTTTCGAAAAGAAAACTGGTTTCAACCGGACGTACATGAAAGCTATCGGTGTGCAGATTTTCTACCTTTCGCAGTATTGCGGTATCTGCAAACTGGTAAGTAATATTCAAGCTATCTGCAAGGATCTGAACCCCTTCGGCCGTTCTGACCAGATAGCGACCCTTAGCAATATCCCTTTCCATGGTTCTGCGTAAGGTAAGTACTTCTTCTGCCGCAGCATTTCTTTTCTGAAAAGCCCGGAAATAATCTCCGATCATACTGTATGCTGTATAACAGATACTCATGCATATTGCAGCGAGCAGCATGGCTATAGCTATTTCCATCAGGGTATAGGCCTCAATTTTCTTTGCTTTCATCGTTCATTTTTAAAAGAAACCTGATATTGCCTGCCGGAGTTCCATGGTCATTGGCCCTGATCTCCAAAAGCTGCATGGCTGGAGCAACCGGTTTAACTATGCTGATCTGGTAATCGACACTGTCTACCCGGAGATGTTCCTGTTCAATACTTCCGCTTTCCATAACCTGCCTCCGGAGGCTTTCCATCTGTTGACCAATCTGCACTTTTCGCATGGATACACCGCCGCTAAGCACATTGGAAAAAAGCCCCATGGCAATAGAAAAAACAACCATAATAATTACCATGGCAATAAGTACCTCGATTAATGTGGAGGCTTCAAGCTGCTTTCCTTTTAATTTTGCCATCTCAATATATTTTGTTTTTCTGCCCCACCAGTAAATATGGCTGAGCTCAGGTATACCCTGCTCCTTGCCTTTCGGTTCAGTATTACATCAATCAGGAAATTCTCATAGAGTGTTGCAGGGGTTTTCATGATAAAGCGGTTACAGGAAACCTTTCCTGCCACCTTTACCCCCTTATCGAGTTTTATCAGTCCTGTTGCATAAACTTCGCCCTGTACCGTGGTTTGCTCACCCAAGCCCACCAGGGTTTGTAAAGCCGATCTTTTGGGTTCGTAACTGAAAATAATGCCCTCAAAGCGGTTGTTTTTCCCCAGCGTGATCTTTGCCTGATCGACCATTTTTTCTTTACTCACCAGCCCTAATACCGATGGATAGTTCAGGCTTACGTCATTTCCGATCACAATCGAGTCTCTGGCAAAAAGCTGACAATTGCCCTTAAAACCATCGGCCACTACAATGCTTTTGGCATAAATGATCGTATTATCAAGTTTTGCCGCTGCCGAAATCTTCACGGTAGTATCAGAATACAGGATAACCTGACCTGAAAGCTGGTTGTTAACCTGGCTCAGGCCCGACACGTTAAACTTTCTAACCCTGGAGAAAAAAGAAACCTGTTCATCAGTCGAGTTTAAAGTGGGGAGCTGCACAGGGTCAAAATCGAGTTCGCTTTCTATTTCCTTAATCCATGTGTTTTCCAATCCTTTTAATGTTCGTTTACTGTCGCCAATTTTACCATAAACCAGCTGATCGCCCGAATATGGCCTGCTATCTACATACGACTTGCGCATACCCGCCTTGGGCACTTCTACATTACCGGTAATGCGGGTATCGCCACTTACCGATAAAGGCCGGTCTTCATCGCTCAGGTAAACGGCTATGGTATCATTTCCAGTTTCCTGGCCCATCAAAAAACTCCGTTTAAGGGTATCGGCCAGTACAAAACTTTTTACGGTAGCCAGGGCAAAAATGCCCCAATGTTTTTTCTCAATCAACACACTATCGGTCTGGTCGCCGAAAAGATCTAAAGCGATGTTATTTTGCCCCTTCTTGGTATTTTCTGCCAGCACATAGGCAATACCCGAATCCATGTTCCTGTTTAGCCTTGCCATCCGCATTTCTTTCAGGTAACTTCCACGATAATGCGCAGCCAGCATGATCAGCGATGCACAGATCAAGGCAATGATGAAAGCTACAATTATCGAGAAATATAATGCGCCGGCTTTGAGCATATTAGTTTATTGGTTCATTAGTCATTGGTTCATTTGTTTATTGGTCATTTGTTCATTGGTTAACTGGTCATTGGTCATTAGTTATTGGTGCTTTCAAATTGCTAATTGTTATGGTTTAGTTATTGGTTCATTAGTCATGAATGATAGTCAAATTGCCTACACCAATTGTTGTTGATAATTGGTCATTGGCCATTAAAAAAACCTGAATACTGCCAACTAAAAACTGCTAGCTGAAAACTGTTTACTGTTTAACTTTCTTCTTCAGTTCATCGATTTCTTTTTGCTGGCTGATCATGTACAACGTAAGCTCCTCTATTTTTTCGAGCAATTTTTTATTCATTTTCCCGAGTTCAATGCCATTCTCTTCGGCTTCCTTTGCTGATGGAATACCGGGCAGGTGTTTATTAACTGAAATGTATTTTTCAAGTTCACCTGGACTAAGCGGACGATAGTCTGTAGCGAAAACATAGTCGGGCCAGCCCTGCATGTTTACCTTAATTTCCTTTGCTTTAATTGTTCCATTGACCGCAAGTTTCTCAGACGGCGTTGAGGTACCAATACCTACATTTTTGGTTACAGCATTAATATGAAAAAGATAATCAGACTGTGTATTTCCAACATGGTTAGAAATAGAAAAATCATTCCCAGTATTAGCATTATAACCAATTGCCCAGTTGCCATCATAATTATTAGTTAATGGATCTGCTCTTGAGATCCTAAGTCCACCCCAACCTGAAGGTTTTACTACCAAAACTCCCTCAGCCCATGCGGCATCTTTAGCTAAAATTTTTATATTATCCTCCATTAGCGAGCCACCGGCAACATGTAAAAGGCTTTGAGGATTTTCGGTACCTAAACCGATGTTTCCATTGTCCAAAATCGTCAATCTGGATTGATATAGGTTTCCATTATAATTACCAATACTCAGTCGTCCTTGATACCCAGATGGCGCTTTCGGGAAATAAATACTATGTTCATATGGATGTCCGCCCATGTCTGTTCCAAGGCCCATCCAAGCACTTGGGTCTTCACTCAAGCCATATATCTGTAATCTTGGTGTTCCGGTATACCCTCCTCCAATCATGATAGCAGGGGCAGAAGATTCTTTTTGAACCTGCAACCGAATAACAGGAGAATTTGTTCCAATGCCAACATTTCCTGTTGGGGGGAAGTATTCTGGGCAATACATACGGTACTTAGGCATAATATACCAACAGCGAATAATATTTGCAATTTCATCATCAATGTGCTTATTTTTTTAATTTTTGCTCCATTTCGTCCATCCTCTTCAATATGCCTTCAATCGTTTTATCCTTCTCAATCAGATGTAAGGTCAGTTCTTCTATTTTCTGGAGCAACAGTTTATTCATTTCCCCAAGTTCAATCCCGTTTTTCGCCACTTCTTGTGCACTTGGGATACCCGGAAGATGTTTGTTTGCTTTAATGTAACGATCTAAATCTGATAGAGAGGAAATTTTATAATCCTTTCGGAATACGAAATCAGGCCAGCCTGTTGCCTCCACTTTAATTTCTTTGGCACGGATATTACCATTAACGGCCAGGCGTTCGGCACCGAAAGTTTCTGTACCGATGCCAACCTTTCCGTCTGCTCCCACAACCATATGCACGTAATATTGACCGTCCTGCCAGTTATGAGATCCAACAATAAAACGATCATCGCCGTTACCATAATTGTCGCCAATATTTACTCTCAAATCGCTAATATCTGCCCCTCTGTTAAAACGATAAATAGATAACTCATCTCCGTTAAAGCTTGCTCCATTAAAATATACCCTATTTCCTGGCCCTGTTAATGCTGTTCCCTCGATGCCAATAGATAAATCACCGTTGATGGTCTGACTTTGTGCCCGAACCACTACAGATGAACAGGCTAAAACGAGTGCTAAATAGATTTTTTTCATAATTTTTATTACCGATTATTTTTTTTCAATTGATCGAGCTGTTTTTGCTGGTCTAAATTTTCTTTTTTTAACTCAATTACATAAAGCGTTAATTCTTCTATTTTTTGAAGCAAAAGTTTGTTCATTTCGCCCAGTGCTACTCCATTTTCCTTTACTTCTTTAGCAGCCGGCATATCAGGCAAATGCTTGTTCGCTTTGATATACCTTTCCAACTCTTCCAACTTTCCAACCTTGTAACCGTCCTCAAAAACATAATCAGGCCAGTTGGTGGCTTCTACTTTTATTTCGCGGGCACGGATGTTGCCATTAACAGAAAGTTTTTCGTTAGGCGTAGTTGTACCAATACCTACGTTTCCATTCCAGGCCAATCTTATTTTTTCTGTTTGGCCAGAATAAAAAGATAAAGCGGTTTTATTGCTGTGCAAATCCTCTGCTACACTGGCTATACCTGCCCATTTATCTTCTCCTAAGTATCCTGAATAAAACTTTATCCCGTTAATATCGCCAGGATTAAAAGCATTGGTCCGTAAACTTAATGGCCAACCAGTACTTGTCGTTTGTACCTCGAACTTCGACGTCGGGGTAAGAGTCCCCAAACCTAAATTCCCTCCCGATAACACCATAAAAGTTTGGCCCATGTCACCCCACATCTGCTCTCCCGTATATGGGTTTCTTTCCCACCAGGTACGGGTGTTTAATTGCGGCTGCAAAAAAGAAAGATCAACCGCAATACCATCATGCAATGAGGCTGAAAACCAGTTATTACCTGCTTGATTTCGGTACAACCATTGTTTATGATGCATCATGTTGGCTTCGGTACTGCCTCCGATTGTAGAAATTTCGAATGCATCGCCCTTAGCAGTACCCAGTTGGGCCTTCGCACAATTAATAAAGCTGCCTAAAAAAGTTAATATCAATACTATATTCTTCATCTTGTTATTTTTTGGTTTTAAATAATGCTTCCAGCTTTGCAATTCTTTCCTCCTGTGATTGATTTTTTTCTTTTTCCTGCTCAAGTTGTTTATTCTTTTCGATCAGATGCAAAGTCAGTTCCTCTATCTTTTGCTGTTGCATTTTAAGCATTTCACTCACCGCGATGCCATTTGCCTCAACTTCTTTGGCAGCCGGCATACCAGGCAAATGTTTATTCGCTTTGATGTAACTTTCCAACTCTGCTAACTTTCCAACCTTGTAACCCTCGTCAAAAACATAATCGGGCCAGTTGGTGGCTTCCACTTTGATTTCGCGGGCGCGGATGTTGCCATTAACAGAAAATTTTTCGCGTGGGGTATCGGTACCAATACCAATATTGCCGTTGGCTTTGATTAACAATGCAGTTGCGGGGCTGGCATCATTTACAGATACTTTAAATGCCAGTCCGGAGGCTTGCCCAAAACCTCCGCTACCATCTTCATATAAATAAATACCGGCATGGCCCGAGGTACCATTTACTGCCTGTGTACCCGAAATTAATGGGTACTCGCTATTACTCCCTGCACGTAAAGTTTTAATGAATACACTGCCATCCTGAAGATGCAACTTCGATTCAGGATTTAAAGTGCCTATTCCGACTTTGCCGCTTCCATCAATAATCATCCGTGCTTCTGTCCAGGTAAAAAATTTAATACCAGCAAAACCAGACATATACATATAAGGCGGGATATCTACTGCTTCGCTATACCATCCCAACCCATAGTTGGCAACCGGTTTTCCTAAATAGTTAAATTTATCAGCTGCAACCATTGCTACTGCCGGGCCATTGCCACCGGCATCAAAAGTTTGTGCTTTAGCAAAAGTGCCAACAGAAAGTATTGCGATTAATACCAGCCTTTTCATTTATTTTTTCTTTTTAATTGCATTAATTTGATTCTTAAGCAACTTGATCTGTTTACCCTGTTGTAAAAGTTTTTCGTTTTGGGTACCAATAGACTTATTCTGCTCAATCAGGTATAAAGTAAGCTCTTCTATTTTTTGCTGTTGCAGTTTGAGCATTTCACTTACTGCAATCCCATTAGTTTCAACTGCTTTGGCACCCGGCATACCAGGTAAATGTTTATTCGCTTTGATATAACTTTCCAACTCTTCCAACGTTCCAACACCATAACCTTCCTCAAAAACATAATCGGGCCAGTTAGTGGCTTCTACTTTAATTTCGCGGGCACGGATGTTGCCATTAACAGAAAGTTTTTCGCGGGGAGTTATAGTACCTATGCCCACATTGCCATTACCCGAAATGGTTAATTCATTTGAATAAAGGCCTGGAAGGCTTGATGGTATAAGCTGAACATAATCAACATACACATCGGTTATTCCGGGTTGAAAATTCATTCCCCGAATCTCTAGGTTAGTAATTCCATGTGGGATGGATACAGGGATGGTAATCAGCTGCCATTCGTTGTTCGCTCTGAACATATTTGGCTTGATCCATAAGGCTCCATGTGTTACATAACCATACTGACTTACGATATCGAGCATGAAAAGGTCAGCTGTTGAACTATTTGAGGTTACTTTTATCCTTACCTGGAGAAGATAATTACCTGCAGTAACCCCTACATAAGGGCCTGCCCAAATGGTCCCACCCGAAGCACTGGCGGGCCTGAACATACAGGTCCCCCCGTTTGCACTCCCATCATTAACCATCGTTGTGCCTTCAATAACATTAAGTCCGTTACTTTCATCGTAAAAAAGGGTTGATACGCTACCCTGCGAAAAACAGCTGCCAAAAACCAAGGCAAATGTTAAGGTTAGAAGTAATTGTTTCATTTATTAATTATTTTTCTTTTTGTTCTCCAAAATATCTACTCTATTGATTAGTGAGTTGATCTGTTTATCTTTTTCGATCAAGTGTATGGTGAGCTCTTCTATCTTCTTTAACAGCAGTTTATTCATTGCCCCTAATTCTACTCCGTTTGATTCAGCTTCTTTTGCTGTGGGTATTTCGGGCAAGTGCCTGTTCGTTTTAATGTAACTTTCCAACTCTTCTAACTTTCCAACCTTATAACCTTCCTCAAAAACATAATCGGGCCAGTTGGTTGCTTCAACTTTGATTTCGCGGGCGCGGATGTTGCCATTAACGGATAGTTTCTCTGCTGGATTAAGGATGCCAAGGCCTAAATTCCCATTTGCACTAAGATTCATTAACACATTTTCAGTGGCATTTCCCGCATCTCTTTTAAGCCATTGGAACAATGGAAATTCATAAATCCTGGTATCAATTCTGAAAGCTGCACCTAAAAAAGCATTGTTTTTATTTGCTTCTCTAAAGTTTACACTCATATTGAACAGTGGTACAGTACCGCCGACTTCAGTATTTAATCCTAACGGTATTTCAGCATTTGAAATCAGGATGTTCCCTTTAACATCCAGTTTTTCTTGTGGAGTTGATGTTCCAATACCCACATTCCCCTGAGCAGGAAATGTATTTTGGGCAAAACCCAACTTTGCAGTGAAAGCAAATACTAATATCAATATTGTCTTTTTCATTTGTGATTATTCTTAGATTCGAGTTTTTTTAATCTTTCCTCTACTTTTGATAGTGTTACAGCCTGCATTTCTAACTGTTTCTCTTTCTCAATAAGATGTAAAGTGAGTTCTTCAACCTTTTGCAGCAGTTTGATATTCAGTTCTCCGAGATTTACACCGTTTTCGACCATTTGTTTAGCAGTTGGAATTCCGGGCAGGTGTTTATTTGTTTTTACGAATTTTTCCAGTTCAGTTAAATCGGTGAGTTTGTAATCAGCTTCGAATACAAAATCTGCTCCTGCATTGGTAGAAACTTTAATCTCACGGGCGCCAATTTTGCCCGCTACAGTAAGCATATCAGTTGGGTTGGTTGTACCAATACCAACATTGCCTAAAGCTGTTCCATCGGTTTTGGTAGCCAATATCGTACTGCCGTTCATCGATTTGATCACATCCAGATCGCCTCCGTCAGCATTATTGCCAACCCCGAATCCATGCTGATAAACGCCACGAAGCGCCCAGTTCTGTGCACCTGTGATGCCTGAATAACCGATTGCCACTATACCAGCCACATTTTTACCTGGAAAATTAGCCTGATCCAAAATAGCCCTGATATTTCCATTAACCACGAGCCGGTCATTTACAGTGTTTGTTCCAATTCCAAGGTTACCCATCACATAACTTGTTCCTCCTATTTCTGATGAAATTGAAGCATTTGGCGTTTGAGGGCTACTCCATACTGAAAAATTAAAGGAATGTCCTGTATTACTAATGCGTGAGGCACTGGCATTAGACCACCACATGATGCTACTGTCGTGCCTTATTCCTCCAGCAGCATCACTGCCGATCACCACATCGGCCGCATAGGGATTGGAGGCATCTACCACATTGTTTCCTGTGGTTACAACCTGTGGCTGAGCCATGACGATGCTTGCTGAACATAGCAATAGAGAGAGTAAGAAAATTTTCATTTGTTTAGTTTGGATTAAAATTTAAAAGAGCAGTATTATTATTTTTTGTTTTTTAGCTGTTTGATATAAGCATCCTGAGTTTCTACTTTTTTACTTAACTCAATGAGATGTAATGTTAATTCTTCTATTTTTTTCTGTTGGAGCTTGAGCATTTCGCTCACTGCAACTCCATTTGTTTCCACCTCTTTTGCTGTAGGCATTTCTGGCAGATGTTTGTTGGTTTTGATATAACTTTCTAATCCTTTTAACGTTCCAACTTCATAGCCTTCCTCAAAAACATAATCGGGCCAGTTGGTGGCGTCTACTTTGATTTCTTTAGCACGTATTTTGCCATTTACAGACAATCTTTCAGTAGGATTAGTTGTACCAATGCCAACATTGCCGTCAGATTGCAGTGTCATTATGGAATGGTTTGCTATTGTTGGCAAACTGGCATCAAAAAGATTATTATTCAAAAAGTATAAATTCCCGGTTCCATAAGGACCTGTTCTTCTAAATATAATACCCGCTTTTTGACTCTGAAAATCTCCTCCTGCAAACAATAATCCTGTTGTTGGTAATCCATCAGCCTCTGAATTATCATTTTGAAGACGAATAACCCAATTTTCTGCCGAACTGCTAACATCATTACGAACATGCAAAGCAGACGTCGCCTGATTGGTACCAATCCCCACATTCCCCTGAGCAGGAAATGTATTTTGGCCAAAAACCAACTTTCCAGCGAAAGCAAATACTAATATCAATATTGTCTTTTTCATTTCTGCTTATTCTTAGATTCGAGTTTTTTTAATCTTTCCTCTACTTTTGATAATGTTATAGCCTGCATTTCTAATTGCTTTTCTTTCTCGATGAGATGCAAAGTGAGTTCTTCTATTTTTTTCTGTTGGAGCTTCAGCATTTCACTCACTGCAATCCCATTTGTTTCCACCTCTTTTGCAGTAGGCATTTCGGGTAGATGTTTATTCGTTTTAATATAACTTTCCAACTCTTCTAACTTTCCAACCTTATAACCATCTTCAAAAACATAATCGGGCCAGTTGGTGGCTTCTACTTTGATTTCGCGGGCGCGGATATTGCCGTTTACAGCAAGTCTGTCTGTAGGCTGGTCCATTCCTATACCAATATTTCCGTTGCCTAAAATTCTTAAAAGTTGTTTTTCCTGACTGGCATTATTGAAACTATAAAAAGCGAATCCACCCTGGGATCCAGCGCCTTCATTAGCTATAAAATCGGCTTCTCCCTGTCCGGCAGTCCTGTTCCAACCGATAAGCATTTTGCCAGTACCTGTTAAATTTTGATATGCAGCAGGATTACCTGTCGCATCAAGATTTGCAATGCCTCCGCCAAATTTAGCTGTACCCAGCACTTCTAATGTTGCGCTAGGCTCAACCGTACCTATTCCCACATTTCCATTATATTGCCAGGTCATTACATGCTGATCCGGAACATTGTTCTGATTACTTGCTCCATTCAAGAAGAGATCCAATCTCGAGCCCCAATAATAAGGCCCACCATGCGTAATTCTAAATTCTGCTGATTCGTTATAACTATGATTTGGAGTACCAAACCGCGAAAATTTCAATACCGACTGCCCCGCAGAAATAATTCCTTCTGGCTTGCTGTCTGGACCAACAAATATCTGCAATGGAGCATCCGGACTCAGCGTGCCAATACCCGTTGCTCCATTAGTTGGAAAAGTATTCTGTGCATAAACCAAACTACCTCCTGATAGCATGGAAAAGATCATTAAAAATTTAAATTTCATCACTTATGGTTTTTATTTGTAGGTTTCTGGATATTACTTTCAAGAACATCAACCCTCTTCATAAGGGCATCGATTTTTTTATCCTTTTCGATCAGGTATAAGGTAAGTTCTTCAATCTTTTTTTGTTGTAGTTTCAACATCTCACTCACTTCAATCCCATTTGTTTCCACCTCTTTTGCGGCAGGCATATCAGGCAGGTGTTTATTAGCCTTAATATAACTTTCCAACTCTTGTAACGTTCCAACCTTATAACCCTCCTCAAAAACATAATCGGGCCAGTTGGTGGCTTCTACTTTGATTTCGCGGGCGCGGATGTTGCCGTTTACAGAAAGTTTTTCCTGTGGAGTCGAAATTCCTATACCAACATTTCCTCCTGCCGCTACGATAAATCTCTGGTTACCAAAACCGCTACCGTAAACACCATCGCCTCCATCTTCCCATATTCCAAAGCTTGTTGTTCCATTGTTGCCTCCAATAGACCACTGCTTTGATTTATTCCTATAGCTGAACAATAACTTTGCATCATCATTGCCATTTGCGGCATCTGTTGCTAATGTTAATACATTCCCCCAGGCTTGATCGCCACGTAGATGAAAAACGCCTGCAGAACTTTCATTAATTGCTGGTGGCATTACTTCCAACCTTGTGGATGGTGATGATGTCCCTATCCCAACATTACCATTTGTTTCTAAAAGAACTTTCGACCAGGGCTGCCCTGCATTATTATTCGTTTTCCGGAAATATAATTCCTGATTAAAGAAACTCCCCGCAAATTGCATGGCGTAATTATTATTATTGTTACCGTGCCGAACATCTAATAAATGCCACCAGCCATTTGATCCAGCCGGATAGTTAACAGGATTAACAGTTTCAAAAAAGCCGGATACGGCTCCGGCATCACCTTGCAAACCGGCATTATCTCTTGTAGCGGTTTGTGCATTTACGATTAATGAGCTAATACTGAATAAAACGAGGGCAGTTAATTTGATGGTATTTTTCATTATTTTATTTTCTTTAAAATTTCCTGAATGGTTTTTTCCTGTTGGGTGAGTTTGCTTTCCAACTGAATCACTTTATTTTCCTGATTTCGTAGTTGTTTTTCTTTTTCGATGAGGTGTAAGGTGAGCTCTTCTATCTTTTTCTGCTGCATTTTCACCATTTCGCCCAACTGTAAACCCTGGGTATCAATCTCTTTAGCCAATGGCATATCAGGCAGATGTTTATTGGTTTTGATATAACTTTCCAACTCTTGCAACGTTCCAACCTTATAACCCTCCTCAAAAACATAATCGGGCCAGTTGGTGGCTTCTACTTTGATTTCGCGGGCGCGGATATTGCCGTTTACCGATAGTTTTTCTCGGGGAGTGATGGTTCCAATACCTACATTGCCCATATAAAAAGAATCACTCGAAACTAAAAGTTCTTCTGTTAGATCCAAGACTGTCACATTAGATGGTGGATCTAATTTAGCCAGCGATGGCTGCCAGGTACCGACAATTGTACTCAGCGATAATACCGCTGCCTGCCCTGTAAAGCTTGGCATTATTGCGTAAAATTCCCAGGTAGATTCATCTATCTGAATCACACGGATTGCAGCAAGAATTTTGGTTCTGCCTGTATTATAAAAACTACCAGCAGCAAAAAAACCATTTGCTTCCGAAACAGCATTACTGGTTCTAAAATGGATATGGCATTCACCATTTTGATTTAATGAGGCATTGTAGCCACCTCCGGAAGTAATTTGAATAAATGCATCTGCTCCCTGCTGAGGTAATGTTAATGTTCCTAAACGGAACCAACCAAAATTATTACCGGTATTGCCAAGATTGATCTGTTGTGCCTGCACACCAAAGGCTACACTAAAAACAATCAATAAAAAGTATATTTTTTTCATTTTGCCTAATTTTCTTTCAGGAACAATAAGTTTTCCAACCTTTATTTTTTCTCTTTCATTAAGAGTTGCAGTTGCTGCTTTAATTCAAGAAAGTTTTTTTGTAGGAACTCAATCTGAACTTGTTGATCTTTGGCTAAAGATGCTCCTTTCTCTATAGCTTTATCCTTTTCAATTAAATGAAGGGTAAGCTCTTCTATTTTCTGCTGCTGGAGTTTCAACATTTCACTCACCGCAATCCCGTTTACTTCTACATCTTTGGCCGATGGCATATCAGGTAAGTGTTTATTGGCCTTGATGTAACTTTCTAACCCTTTTAACGTTCCGACATTATAACTTTCCTCAAAAACATAATCAGGCCAGTTGGTGGCTTCTACTTTGATTTCGCGGGCGCGGATATTGCCGTTAACGGATAGTTTTTCTCTAGGGATTAGTGTCCCCATTCCAACATTCCCAACCCCATCAATCACGATATCGTCGCCGTAAAACCATTGTTGGCCGTTCCCGTACTTATCAAACATTCTGCGTGTTCCAAGAATCATTTTACCGGTAGCATTAGTATTACTACCGTTCCCAGCAACTGTGATAATCCTTCCCTGTCCCCAAGGGTTATCACCTGCAGTGCCGGCAGGGATTACAAATTCAATTTGCGCCCCTTTATCCTCAAATCGACCTCCTGTATTTGCTCTAACTATGAAATTACTAATAAAGTTATTCGCATTGCCTTGGTTAAGCATAGTGCCATTACTAACTGTGGTTAAACGATCAAGAACAACTTCCCCATCTTTCTCCATTACAATTTTTTGCCAGGGTCTTTCCGCCCAATTATCAGTTTTTCTGAAATAGAGGTTTTGGTCAAAAAAACTCCCTGCAAATTGCATGGCATAATTATTATTATTGTTACCGTGCCGAACATCTAACAAATGCCACCAGCTATTTGCTCCGGCTGGATAGTTAACAGGATTAACGGTTTCAAAAAAGCCAGATACAGCCCCGGCATCACCTTGTAAACCGGCATTATCTCTTGTAGCGGTTTGTGCATTCGCGATTAATGAGCTCATGCTGAATAAAACGAGGGCTGATAATTTGATGATATTTTTCATTATTTTATTTTCTTTAAAATTTCCTGAATGGTTTTTTCCTGCTGAGTGAGTTTGCTTTCCAGCTGAATCACTTTATTTTCTTGATTTCGAAGCTGTTTTTCTTTTTCGATGAGGTGTAAGGTGAGCTCTTCAACCTTTTGCAACAGTTTAATATTCAGCTCCCCAAGGTTTACGCCGTTCTCAACCATTTGTTGGGCCGTAGGGATTTCGGGTAGGTGTTTGTTGGTTTTTACAAATTGCTCTAATTCAGTTAAATCAGGAAGATTGTAGTCAGGATCAAATACAAAATCGGCTCCTGCATTGGTACTAACTTTAATTTCACGGGCACCAATTTTACCAGCAACAGTAAGGGCATCAGTTAAATTGGCTGTACCGATACCCACATTTCCGTTCGCACCAGAAATAACCAGTGAGTTATTAGTCACCAAAGTACCATCTCCATTATACACCTGGATATGCAAATTTTGATCGCCACCGCCATTATTGATCTGGAAGGCCTTACCCGAAGGATCGAATATGGCTCCAGTGCCTGATTCTCTGTTAAAAGCCAAAGTACCGAAATACGGACTGGCACCGGGATGAATACTTACGCCGGTACTTGCAGATCGGACGGTAAGTGTAGAATTTGGAGTTTCTGTACCTATACCTACATGACCAACTCCTTTTAGTGATAAAATCGTTTTATGGCCATTTTTATAAGCACCTAATGCCAGATATGGATCTGCAGGATTACTTACATAATTTAAGTGAAACTCATCTTCTGAGCTGGTAACACCTTCCGAAAAAGCGCCTTTAAATAAGATCGTACCCAAATCGCCACTCAAACTCGGTGCTAACCTCAACACCGCCCTGCGGCCTTCGATCTGTTGCACCGTTCCACCGAACCAGGAGGTTGGGTTTAATGTTCCAATACCAACATTTCCGGAAGTTGGGAAAGTATTTTGGGCAAACAGCAATTTACCTGTAAACAAAGAGAGGCTAATTAAGATGACTTTTTTCATTATTTTGCTTTTTTATCTTTTTTAAAAATGGATTTTAACCAACGGGTAATTTTAACGGCTTTGCCGGGCTTATTAACCACCACCTTTCCCTTTTTGTAATTAATTACCTGAATGCTATCGGTACTAATACGTTTTTCGAGTTTTCCGTTTAATTGTCCATTCCGGTACTTTCCTCTTTCCAGCAAAATGCCTTCCTGATCGTACTTTTCAAACCTGCCATTGGCTTTACCTGAAGAATAATGGATAATAGAGTCAAGCTTTCCATCTTCTCCCCAGCTTTTCCAATTGCCTGTTTTTAACCCCATTTGGTACAATCCCTGGGTTTTAAGTCCCTTGGTATCGTAAAATTCATTGTAAATCCCATCAAGCAGTTTACCACTATATCCACCCTGGGTATAACGGATCTGGTTGCCGCTAAACCAGGCATATTTCCGGTCTGATTTGAGATTACTTGCTCCTATTTCTGGCCTTTGCACATAAAAAACGGCTTTGTAATGGTCGTAGTTAACCGTATGGGTGTAATTATCTACATTAAAATAAGATTTTATGCTTTGTGCATCGGCCTTAAAAAACTGCAGACACAGCAGGAGCATGGTGATGTAAACTAATTTCATTGTTTTATTGATAAAAATTTTGTCGCATTCTGGTATTCTACTTTTATTGAGTCGCCTACCCTTTTTATAAATTTTAAGCCATTTGCACGTTCACCTTCACTAAGCATGACCTCTTTTCCATTCACACTGATAATGGCTACATGTGTTTTTTCGGTACGATTATAAATCTGTCCGCTGTAAATAATTCCTGCCCAGTTTACCTGTGGTTTTACTGGTACAGGCATTGAAGGCCTTACGGGGGCAGCAGATTTAACAATAGGCTCAGGTGCTGAGGTGATCAAAGCAAAAGGATCTGCATAGCCCATTTCTAACGTGACCTGGTCTTTTGCATGGTCAATCATATTAAAATATGGCTCCTTGATTGTCCTTGAATTGACAGGTATACTGTCTTCTGCAGCTAATCCGGCAAAAACCTTATAAAAAATAATGCCCCATACCCCAGCAACACAGCAAATTAGTATGTAGGTGGTTCTTTTACTTTTCATCCCTATTGTATGGTAAAAGTTCTGATCTCACTATAGGCACCGGCGTTTCCGGCTTTATCAAAAGCCCTTATCCTCCAGGCAATGGTTTCCCCGGTATTACCTGCATCAAATACGTGTTCGGTTGAAGTCACCACCTGTGGATAGCTCTTACTATAGGGCGTTTGTTCATCGCTTTGATATACCGAAATCTCATACCGTTCTGCATCAGCAAGTCTGTTCCAGGTTAGTCTTACTGGCCGCGATACAGTTTGCTTATTCAACGGGGTATTTAACACCACCCGTTCAGGTCCTGTAGCATCATAGGTAAAGCTTCTTACGGAACTCCATTTCGAATTCTCTGTGCTGTTTTCTGCCCTTACACGGAATTGGTAGGTTCCTTCCCGGGTAAGTGTTTGTAAAAAGCCCAGGTTATCGGTAGTAACATTGAGTGTCATGTTATTTTCATCGAGAAAATTATTGTTATCTACCTGTAACCTATATACTGTAGCACCAAAGAGCTTAAGCCATTCATACCTGACGTCAGGTTTAGACGAATAAAGCCCATTTGCCGGACCAGTAAGCTGTATACTCTGATCTTTAAGGCTGGAAGGAAATATTTGGAGCGAATGGGTACTGTAACTACTTGCACTGCTACCGTTTTCGCCCCGCACACGCCATTCGTATTTGCCAGGATCCATGGTGTACACAAATTTTTCAGTCCTGATCAGGGTATCCAAAACCAGTTTACTTACACTGTCGAATTTTGGCGAAACAATCTGCAACCTGTAAAACAGTGCATCTGCCATTGGGTTCCACCAAAAAGTTTGTTGATAGCTATTCGTTTCCAATTTATTTGCAGGAGCAAGTATGTCTATCTTCCTGTTTTCTATAGAAGGTTCAATAAATTCACTACAGCCTGCCAGCAATAGCAAAATGCTTCCCATTAAAAGATTTATATTTTTTTTCATATGTAAAACGGTATGTTAAATTCGCCCATCGCCTGCACTTTTATCAGAATTTCTCCAAAGGTAATTAAAGCCACAGCTAATCTGGAATAAGAAAGGATTTGGATGCCAACCTTTTTTTTGATCATTTTTTGTGCTTTTTTTTCAAAAAAAGCTTTCCGGTATGTACTCCCGATCAGGAGTTTATTGCTTTCATCGCCGCTAAGCATTACCGTATTCCCCTCTATAGCAGTAATTTTCTCATCATTGATGATGTAAGATTTATGGATCCGGCTAAAGCAACTGGTGGGTAAGCTGTCTTCCATTTCTTTCATCGAGTTATGGCATGAAAAGCGTTGGTTATTTTCCATGTGGAGGACAACATAGTTCTGCATGGCCTGTATGTAGATCAGTTGATCGCATTTGATCAGGAATTCTTTTAGCCCTTTTGAATCTGCTTTGATAAAAAAAGAATCTACCACATGCTGCTTTCTGGTGCTATGTGCCGAATGGGCCAGTTGTGTGAGGTGATCAAATTTATGGATGCATTTTACAAAGCGGTTAAATGTAACCGGCCTGAGCAGGTAATCAAATGCCGAATGCTCAAAAGCTTCGAAAGCCATATCGGTATTTTCTGATACCAAAACAATTGAGGAAAACTGTTTGATGCGCTCCAGCCAGCCATTGCTGCCGTTTAAAAATGCAACATCAACAAAAACAATATCCGGTCTGATGGAATATACGGCATCAAAGCTTTCAGGACGTTGTACGGCATATCCTTTTAATTGAGTAAGCGGATAGTCGTTCAAGTACATACATAAAGATTCTACGGTATGCAGTTCACCGATTACGTAACAGCTGATCATAATGCATTAAGTCTAAAATGTGATATTGCTATGCCTTACCAGGCACTGAAATTTTATTGATTACAGCAGAAACCGACTGGTTTGTTTATGAATCTTGGGATGGGATAACCCTGTAAAGCAGGATATTTTGAGAGAAGCATTAACAATAGACGAGTACATTTTTTTGCTATTTAACCACCTCTAATATCCTCAAAAAAATATAAATTGCAAAAAAACAGTAAACAAAAAAACAAATGATGCGTTAATTATACTTATTTAAGTAAATACAATTAAAATTTTAGTTGTCTTGAAAAATTAAATTAACATAAACACTTTAAAAAGTAAGTGCTAAACCACAAACATAATCTAATAAATCAGCACTCACTGCTTAAAATGTGCCGTACATGTCTCCTCATTAGTGATTGGTAGCAGGTAGCTTCCTATCTGAATGATAATTGTTACCGGTAATTCTTTGCTTTTTACACGTAATTCTAAAAAAGAGACTGGATAAATTATAATTTCGATTTTAATGATTTTCGGTTACTTTTCCACTGGTAAAAAAGCACGCGTTGATCTTTGGTCAGTACACTATCTATCCTACCTTTTGTAGAAGCAAGTATCGACTGCAGATATTGTCTTTTAGCTGTTCCATCATTCTGGCTTTTTTTTAATGAATCGGCGAGTTTAAACTGCAACCGGAAAATGGCAAACAGCGAATCTTTTTGCTGATCGTTCAGCATAATTTTGTTCTGTAGATCGCGAACTAAAAAAGTTGCTTTTTTTTCGGGCGTGTCTAAGCGCTTTGAAGAGGTATTTTGAGCTTGACTGCTTAACGACAATAACACCATAATGCCAAATAGATAAAATGTCTTGATCATTGTGATAATTTAGATTTAAATTCTGATTAAATATTAAGATTGATTATAAGCATTGATGATTGATTTAATAAAATCGAAACTAAACTTACCTCCATTTTGGTATTGTTCAGCTACTTTAGGGTTATCCTTTAACAGTACAAGAAATGCATCTTCTCTCCCTTTTCGGTTAAAAGATAGTTCAGAAGTTTTAATTTCTACAATATCCTGGTCCAATTTTTTAACATACCAGGTTACCCCATGCGAAATTCCCCCGTTGTACCTTACAAAAGTTTCTACTAATTCGTATAAAATAATTTTACCTGATAAAAGGCGGTTAACAAATAATGGCTTTCTTTTTCCAGGTAATTTTATCGCTTCTAAATCTATTTCTTCTTTTTTCAGCTTTACATGAAAAGCTTTTATTTCGGTAGGTTTATATCTTACCCGCTCGGTACTGCCCTCAGGTATAAATTTAACCACATCTTCCAGATAATTTTTAACCTTGCCTTTAATAGTGTCGTTTTGAAGGGTTACGATATATTCGGATTGTGCCTTGATGGTTTGGGTAATGCAAAAAGCTAGAATTAATAATTTAAACTTCATCTTTTAAAAAATTGAGATGTTACTAATAGTATTTATGCTCATCATATTTCTCTCAAATAATAATTTATCAATCTTTTAATGAGCAAAAATAACATTGAGTTTAGAAAAGTAAATACACATTAAAAGTCGAAAAATATTAAGATCACTTAATCAATAAATTTAATTTTATCAGATTCAAATTTAACATATGAAAGATATCCTAAAAATTTTTCCATTTGTTTTTTTTTACCAGCAAATAAATGCCTTGTTAATAGAAAAGTTTTAAAAGTTTCATCTTTAGAAATAATTTTACATTTAATATAATTATACTCAAAATCATCTTGTCTTAATTCGAATTCGATTATGTCAATATCTTTTAATTCAATATTTATATTCAACTTACCTTCTAACCTAATTCTATCTTTTTCAACAACCACTAATGAGTTTAAATAGAAAGGAAATGCAATCAAAATTAAACCAACAATAGTAAAAAATAAGCTGGTGAATAATAAAATGTCTGAATTAATAAGTTTATTCGCAAATATTAAGATAAAGAAACAGAGCCCCGGAAGAGAATTAATCAATTTTGCAGTATTCATATCCTGCTTATCTTTAAATATATTAACTTTAATACTTTTATTACTTTTCATATTCATATCCCACATAAATAAGTTGACCCGGATAGATAAACATCCCTCTAAATCTCGAAATATTATTAAAGAAATTTTTAACCCGATCCTCTAAAAACATTGAATTAAATTGGTCCGATAGTTGCGAGGCAACCACAGCACCTATTGAGCCCTTGTACCTATTATACCACGGCAAATTAACTCTTTCTATAAAATTAAATGTCGAATTTGCTGCAGTGGAAAAATTTCGTGCTTGAGATTTCATAGCAATCTTTCCTAATCGGCCTACAACAAAATCTTCGATAGGTTTTCCTAAATAATATCCTGCAGCACCTAATGTAGCCGAAGCAGCTACTTCACCATAATTGATATTTGTTATTTTTTTCCCTGCAAAGTGATTATCAATCATTTGAGATCCTATATTACCAATTCCTGAAGAAAGAATCGCTCCTGTTAAACCTGGGGCCGCGGCTATCGCTCCTCCTTCAAGGGCTCCATAACCTACCTTGGCAAAGGTTTCCGTATTCCAACCTAATTTACCGGCCTTATATAATTTCCACCCTTCTATCGCTCCCCCAATAATGGCTCCTGCTAAAATATGTACCCATTTACCATCTTTATCTATACTGATCATTGGATTATTCCCCATTCCCAAATATGGAGAAGCATACTGTCCCATAGGATCAGTACTCATCCATCGCCCTATCTGGGCATCGTACATCCTGAAATCAAAATTATTCCAGCCCGTTTCTTTATCTAATTCTGCATACTGACCCTGATAGCCATACCTGTAATCGTTATTGGCCAAAGTTAACGGTGAGCCGAAAGAATAGTAATCAGAGTAATAGACAACATCAGCCTGGCCATTGCCATTTTTATTACGGTTGATTACGGCCCTTACATTGCCTAAATGATCACTTAATTCATACTGGTAATTATTGGTTAAACGGTTGAAGATACCTATACGACCTGCAGCATAAACAGGCAACTCTTTTTGTTGTAGCCCGGTTCCGTTATTATCATAAAGAGCCAATACGTTACCCATTGCATCATAAACATAATAGGTATTAATATTTTGCAAATGATCTGTTTTCTGGATACGCATACCCGATTCATCATATACAAAACTTACCCTGAGCTGTGTTTTAGCTGCATCAGCATAAATCGCTGCCACTTTACCGCTTGCCGTATAGTTAATATAAAAATTCTGGCCGTTTGCCCGTTGCTGTCCAACCATTTGCCCGAGGTCATCGTAAGTATAACTGGCATAATTATCTACACTGTTTAATTTATTGCTATTGGCCTGGTAATGGTAATTGAGACTTAATTGGCTACCTACATTGTTGTTACGGCTTAAACTCTGAATATTCCCATTGGCATCATAGCTTAAACCATGTTCTTTATTGATATTTAAACTTTCGATGAATGTATTATTGGAAAAATTTGGACTTCCATATTTATTGTTATTAAACTGATATTTATCATCGTATTCATATGTAGACATTACCGGGGCATTGTAAGCTGTTCCTAACGAACTTGGCTTGATGCTTTTCCAACTTTGTGCGGTAATATTGCCATTATAATAGGCTTTATTAGTATTGGTATTTAAACTGGCTATACCTGTACCATTTCTGGTGTAATCACCATTAAAATACTCTAAGGTCATACCAAAAGCATCAGCAGCAAAGCTATTTTGTAAACCATCTTTTCCAGGATCGGTGTTACCATCGGGATGATTAATGGCTTTAAGTTTACCGTCTGGGGTATAGGTATAATCGATACCCTGTAAGTTATCAGCCAGTTCAACACGCTTTAATCCTCCATGCAGGTAATACTGGTACGCGGCTTGCTGTAGCTTATTTGCTCCATCAGTACTGGTTTGTACATTTAGCAATCTTTGATCGGCATCGAATTGATAATGATGGTAAAAACTCTCAGCGGTATTTCCTTTTTGATAAGCAACAGTTAATACATTGCCCAAAAAATCATACTCATAATCAATGGTTTTAATACCTAGTCCATCTAATTGTCTAATTGTCCATACCACTCTTCCTTGTTCATCATAACTGTACCAGGTTTTTGCATGTTCATTTTCTGTCCATGAAACCTCATTTTCTATAAAATCTTGTTGGTAATTACTTAACCCATGGCTATTATCAGTTAAATCGTAATGGATTCGGCTCCATTCTCTTTTATAAGCGTTATTTAAGCCCCCATCTATATTTATGTTATGAATAAGGTTTAAATTCGTCTTTGCAGTTTCAAAAGAGATATCAGTGCCTAAATATTCACCTGATTCTGTTATTCTTCCTATCTCATCATAGTTTGAATAAGAAAACCTTCCTGTTTTTCTTTGTTCTGCATTTTGGCTAAAACGGATGTTTCCATCTTTGCGGTAAATAAACTCGCTTGTTCCCGCATCAGTTGAAATATTTTTAGTTAAACGGCCCTGCTTATCAAATTCATTAAAGTCTGTAAAGGGCAACAGGGTCTTATTACTATATGCGCCTATACCATTTGTTAAAATCTGTTGTACGCCATTGGGAGCTATAGCAGCAATCAACTCCGATTTCTGATTATAAAAATTGTAACTGATATCGCCATAACCAGCAGTATAACTAAGCTGTGGTTCGCCACTTTGTGCGGTTGCTTTATAAAGGCCTGCCGGTAAATTACTGTAATTGGTTTCGGTATTGTTGGTAATCAGGTTTATTAAATTAATACTCCCCCCTGTAACGTTTAAATTACTACCCTGAGCCAAACTGAAATAATGGAAATCCTGCCCTATTGCATTACCAGTCGCGATTTTGGAAAAACAATCCTCACAATAACGGTCTACCTTACCATTACTATAAATGACACTATAAGATACTTTTAATGGTTTATTAGACCTCAAGGTATAAATATGTGAAGAATTTAAGCTCACAGGAGGTGTATATGCCGATGCTGCCCCATTATAAATTAGCGCCCCATTATCGAATACTTTTAATTTACCAGCTCCTGCTACACTAATGCTATTGATATAATCACCCTGATTTCCGTCCAATATAAATTCTTCCTTATATTCGCTCAACTGAACAGTATTGCTTACACTGAGCCAATTACCTGGCCTGGCAGACATTAATGTATTCCCCTGTTTATCTGCAATTGCAATTCCCCAGTTTCCTTGTTCATCCCTAATCACACTTTGCGTAGCTTCACCAATAAGATTGGTTTGTCCGGTATTGCCCATTGCAGCATCATTAAAAAAAGTGTTTCGCAAAGAAAGGTAATGATTCAATTGAGACTCAACAGCAAAGTTTCCCCCATAACTTTCGTGGCCACTGCCCAAGCGTAAAACCTCCCCAATACCCCCAGAACGTGCCGGTGCACCGCTACCATCTGTCATAAATTCGGTACGGCCATATGGATAACCTGTAGCAGGCACATAGCTGTCCAAACTATTATTATTACTGTAATACCAACCTAATGTACCAGGTTGCGAAGCGTCCAATGGATCTGGATTGTTAATCTTACCAGCTAAATCAAAATTGCCCACATGATACCCAACACCGTTACTATTCCTTAAAAAATCAGCTTTGTAGTAAAACCCACTACTGTTTATCGGTGCAGATAAAGATTGAATGGCCTGCCTGCCATATAGATCATAAACCGGCTGCGACGCCAGCACATGTTTGGTCGCAAAACTTTTAACCTGGCTTTGCAGCGCCTGTCCGCCCAGATCGAAGAAATTCTTGCTTTCTGAGATCGTATCTCCGTTTGCATTAAAAGTTCTGCTTATTACCCAGTTCAATTCTGGGTTAGCATTGTTGACCAAAGGCGGAACAGGGTAAATTGTGCCAGAGGCAATCTTCAATAAAACATCAGAGCCTGCCTGGGCATGAAACCCATCTTTAAGTATAATGGCTTGCGTGCTGGTTACCCTAAGCGACTGACCACTGGCGATAATTTTGGTACTTGCTGGCTGAGCTGGCAAGGTTACCGTACCAGGGCTGGTAATAATTTCTTGAGCCATTAAGTGCCCAAGCATAAAAGTGAAAAGAATAGAGAGTTTTATCTTTTTCATAACGTTAATTTTAGATTTACCAGCTTAGATTACATTCATAAGGATTTTCTTCTGAATATTCCGGGCTATGTGTTCCATCCGGGAAAGTGTACCAGAAGTAACAGGTGTAATTGTTATCGAAAGTATGCTTTACAGACCTTGTGTATTCTTTATAACCCGTCATACAGGTTCCATTGATGTATTTACGGTCTGGACCAGCGCATGATTCGGGATTAGCACCGCAGGCCGACGAACTGCCATCAACAACCCACCTGTTTTGCAGGTAGGTCGTACTCAAAATATTTACATCTACCTGTTGTATCTCCCGTAAACCTGTAGTAGCGCCATTAATGGTTTGGCATCTTTCTATCCCCGTATTTTGCCAGGTACCCTTGAGTGATTTTGCATAGTTATATACAAATTCGCCCACAGGTTTAACACCATAACCGAAGGTTTCTCTGTAGGTTTTAACCAAACGGCTCTGGCTATCATACTGAAAATGGGTAAATATATTGCTGTTATCCAATGTATATTCCAATTCGCCAGATTTGAGGTTATATACATAAGTATTCATACTGGCATTGATCGGTTTAAATCTTAAATCATCAAAATAAGCTTCGGCTGGCCCGTTATTAAAACATCCTATTTCAACATTGGCATTTGATGGTATATTGCTTCCAGGTACTTGTAAATTTATTAAATACCAGTCGCCAGCTTTTTTACTTACATTGGCTACTGCTGTTACCATAGTACCTCCATTTATTCTGTAATATAAACCTGCAGATGAACCATCTCCCTGCTGTTTCATCCAAACTGAAGCACTATAATTACGGCCAGATTTTAATTTGTTGCTATTTATGGCATAACTAATCCCAGACTGACCAGGATTAATCATGGCCGATTTTTCACCGGTATGTTTTACATTCTGTACCAACGTGGCATTTCCTAAATAAAATCCTCTTGCCAATATACCTGAGCCAATCGCTTCGTCCTCTAAACCGGTGTAGTTCATTTCATAATAGTTAGCTGGGCTTGCACTCGCCACAATTTTCGATTGGCGGTACCCCATTCTATTAGAAGCGTAATTATTATTCATATCCTTCGCTTCCAATGCACTAGAATATTTGTTATACAAGGTAATCTGGCCCGTCAAACTCCAGCTCGGTAAACTCTGCCCACTGTTAAAAAAGGAAGCAAATTCTGTCCAATTGGTTATCCCCCCGGTCCTTTCCTGTGGCATCCATTGGTAAGTCTGGCTTTTACGCCAGATGTTCGGTTCCGAGCTGTGTGCGTTTTTAGAATTTACTTCTTGCTCGCTATCATTCAGTAAAACAGATTGATTGGTCCAGGTAGTCGCATTGGCTGATAACAGCCCAATTGGGTTATTGTTCTGATCTACCCTATATACCAGCTCTTCGGCCGTTTGGCTTAACATGTTGGCATTTTTGGTATTGATGAATTTCAGACCCATATCTGGATAAAAGCGATAAGCAGGTTTACTTTCGCTTACAAAACGGTTTCCATAACTGTCGGTTGTTAACGTTTTAACAGGTTGTCCGGAGTAAAAATCAAATGCAAGTGTCTTACTATTTGTTTTAATACCTGTTTTATAATCTATACTGGTGGTTCCCGTCATTACAGATGGATAGTTGGCCCTCGTTGATAATACCGCTCTGGATTTACCATCATTGTACCTGCCTTCAACTGTTTGCTCTATAATTAACCCTTGCTTATTATAGCGGGCCAATAGCGGTTCATATTCCACCCTGTTCGCATCGGCAGATTGCCCCTGTTGTTCATCATGCAGATAATGGTTTACCACTTCGCTAAGTTTATTCCCATCCACATCATATTGGATCATCCGGCGGAGATTACCTATTCTACTTGCATAATTTTGTAAAAGAATAGTCGACATTTCCTGGTACTGTGTTTTTACCGGATTCAAATTCCATACCCCCACCATGCCTTCTTTAAATACTTCAAACTGATATTCTGTTTTTCCAAGCTGTTGCACTGTTATATTACCTGTAGTCCTTTCAGTTGTTACGGTTACATACTCATACATAATGCCAGGTGCTGGCACTTCTCTTGAAATACCCAGCAATTTGGAAAAAGACTTCAGCATATCTACCTGATCAGCTCCCCCGCGTAATTCAACCGCATCAAGTCCGAGTGGTTCATAAGAAGTGGTTCCAGAACTTAAACCCGGATTTTCGGGACGATTGTAATTATAGTTTACAGCCATTTTAACATTGGTTATCGGCTCTCGGTTGATCACCTGTTTAACCCTGAGGCCACCGCCATAATTATTTCCTATTCCGCCAGCTGTCATATTTCCATGGCTATAGCTGGCATTGGGTTGATCTACAAATACCTGATTATAAAAGCCGGGATCATTTATAACGACATAATTCTCCGAAACGCTGGTAACCAATAATGAAGGTGTATCGCCCGAACTCGGATTGATAGGCTGCTGAACATTGGTAGGGTTACCATACTGGTCATCATAACCTGCAACTTCATAGGTTCCGGTCAAATTTACTTTTACTCTATCGCCAGGTTTAATAAAGTCTCTTAAATCAATACCAAAATCGCCAGTCGAATTGATCTGGATACTGGAATTACCAAGATTAACTACACCACTAACCTGAATTGCGGCATTGCGGTATAAGGCAACTTTATTATAGGTATCTGATTCGTAAACAATATCAGTAGTCATACCCAGGGCATGATGTATTCTTCTTAGCGACCATGCATCTACAGATTGTGCTGAAGCTTTGGAAGGCAACCGGGTTAAATTTTCGTTACCACTAAAGGCCTGAAAATCTCCTTTAAACATGCCCCACATATCATAATTATCTGCAAGGTATGGTGGATTCTTAGTAGTGGTCCATTGGTATTTGTCGTGACCAGGAGGAAAATAAGGCGGACTTGCCAAAAATTTAATCTCAAAATTACGTGTGGTTAGACCTCCCGCATTAAAAGAATTAACCACCTGTTTAATAAGTGCATAAAAAGTTGTTCCATTGAAGTTGAATTTAATCATTTCGCCTTCTTTAAAGCCATCATATTGCCCTATATCGTTAAATGCAGGGATCGTAAAGATATAATTATCGGAATTTGCCTTTTTTGAAACATATTCTACAGATTGGGATGTGGTAACACGATCGTCAGGGATTTCGTATTCAAACGTCATGGCAGGTATATTGGCTTCGCCCCCTTTACCTAAAAATTGAACCTGATTAAGCGTTAATTTGCCCAAACGTGGCATAATTGAAGTATTGGTATTTGCTACATCATAAAGTGAGCCAGCCTCATCAAAACTATTTGGTGTTTGAGGGCATAAGGAATAATCATATCCGAGGTGAATCTTTCGTAAAAGATCTTCTTGTGATAAGGCCAGTTGAGCGATATCGAATTTATCAATAATATTATTGCCTAAGTGTATGCCATAATTGTTATATGCACCTGACAATGTTCTTAAGCCATTTAATCCATTTGGTAAAGCACTATTATTAATAAGAATAATATTATTTAATTTAAGCAAGCTAGGAGGCATTCCATTATATGGATCATTTGAATTGTTACTAGCAGTACCTTTTCCATCGGCCCTTATCTCTTTCTCAAAAAGTGCGATATGAGATGGAGTAACTATAGCGTCGAGATAATAAATCTCTTTTTTCCCTGTAGAAAAATATTGGAAACGGGCATCCATATCCTTCTTTTTACCCATACCTGGATTACGCCATTTATAATTACCAGTCCATTTGCCATGCTCAAAAGACACCCAGTAACCCCAATCGCCCTGATCTGTTAATCCATTGTTATTGGTATCTACATAATCCGGACCCGTAACAGCAGTCAAAAGCCAGGTAGTGGCATAAGGGTTTGGCCTGGTTTGTTGATTATAGTTCTGAATGCCATAAGTATTTTCTGTACGGGTTAATTCATCATAAGCATAAACCGGTAAAGCATAGTGATAAGTAACACCACTTTCATTGGTAATCATGAAACCACCAATCCTACGGTCCTCCGCAGTAATGTTTGAGCCGTCCGGATTTTTGGTCCGATCAAAGCCTGATGCCTGTGTATTGATAAAACCTTTAAGTTTTGCAGAACCATTCTTGATCTCATCATTGGTAAAATATTCGATATTTTTAGATGAAGCCAACCGTTCAGTAGTGGGGTCATAGCCATAATTGCCATCATTATTTCCATGCGTAGGGTTAGCATCGAAATTGATGTTAGAAAGGCTGTTAACTAGAGGACTTTGCTGAATGTAGTTATTAGAAAAATCGTTAATAAACCTAAAATTTAGCTTATCTGGATTATTAATATGCGTGGTGTAATAGGTTTCTGTCCTACAGTTGTAATCATTCCCTGTTGTCCAGTCAAAATCGCAGATATATTCTTCCCTTGTATCTACCTGAGTTCTGTTGGTGGTATAACCAGAATAGTATTTACCTTTTCCAACCAGTTGCATCTGATAGCCATAAGGCCTCATGTAACCAGAAATACCCTGCCCCAAAACCGAGTAAGTATCATAATCAGGAAAAGTACCACCTGTTGATTTAACTGGGTCATTCTTGCCTAACAGGGTGTAATTAGGATCGTTAATATCTGCTAAATAGTAACTGTCATATTCAGTATTGTAGTAACCAATGTCTTCAGCGATTTTGGGATAATTTAGTGTTCCAAAAGTACGTACATAAGAAGTTTCATCAGACCAGTAACGGGTAAAATTACGCTTTAGGGAAATGGATATCCCAAACCATACCGGAATGCTGATTCCCCAACCTCGCGATTGGGTCTGTATCCTACCTGCATTTACATTTTCTACACTGCTATAACCCCCACCAGTGGTTAAACTGATCCCCCCACCCCTGGAACTGATAGATGCGCCCAATAAGGATTGTGACATGTTTCCAAATGCTGAATTTGCATGCCCTGGTCTACTTAGTCCTGCGCTTAAGCCAACGCCGGCTCCCATATTAAATCCCTTAGAGTTTGCCGAAAAACCAATATTTAGTCCTCCCCCCAAGGAAGCTCCCGATTTACCTATAGCTCCACTATAACCAATTCCTATTCCTCCATATATTGATGTTCCGCCAAAAGGGTCAAAAGATAAACCAATGGAAGCGGAGGCTCCAAATCCTCCCCCGAATTTTGCAAAATCAGGCGCTGCGCTCAAACCAATATAACCACCAATTCCGGTGCCCTGCATAGTATCGTGCGAGATGCTTAATCCAAATTCGGCTGAGAGCGCTCCAGTAAGACCAATGTTTACACCAACTGATGTAGTAGAAGTATTGCCACCAGCCCAATAATCTCGCACTACATTCTGTTGGCCGTTAAAATCATCCGGAAAACCGCTAACTGTCCGATTAACTGAACCAGGGCTTAAGCTCCATCCCAAACCTGTCCAGGTTGCTTCTTCATCTGGCATAATGCCCGCATGGTAAGAAAGCGATAATGGATACCCCCCTTCAGGACCAGGCACTTCCAATAATGGAATATTATAGGCCAGATCTCCGGTTAATAAATTCACCATATCGGTAGTATCAACAGGTTCAAAACTGGTTACGTCAGGATTTTCGGGACCTGCTGTGAGTGCAAACACCAAACTTGGCGTTAAAATGTTGTTCAATACACAGAAAGTAAGCGTAAGCGCTATAATCTTCCTAATTGGAGTTTTTTTGAACATAGAAGAGCATGTTAATTTTTGAGAACTATACGATTTAAATGTTGAATATCTTTTTTACGGAATAAAAATTTTTGGTTGCCTGTTCCGAAACCAATATCTTCGAACAGTAAGGTATAATCACCTACCAGCTTTTTAGTTTTAAAAACCAAAAGAAGGTTATTTGCAGAAGCAGTTCCAAAAGTATTTACGAAACTGCTGTTGTTTAATTTCAAGGTGTCTTTTTCATTCACCAATAATTGGCAATAAGCAGCGGCGTTAAAACTCAAATTGTTGATCAATGTTGCATAAGTATTAAAATCGTTGCCCTGTCCAAGTAATTCGCGGCCATTCTTGCTAAAGGATAGCATAAAATAAACCAGGGAATCATTCGCTGCTTCGCCACCTTTGAATTTTCCCGATTCAATCAACTCTTTACGGATCAAGTAAGTTTCAAAAAGCAACCCATTCTTGTCCTGGTAAACTTTTTTCAAACCATTACTATCATCGTAAATATATGCCCTAAGCTGTTCGCGGTTCATCTCCCTTTTACAGGAAAAAAAGAGCAACAAAGAAATAATTACCAATAACAGGTTAAAACTTTTCATTTGCAGCCTTTAAAACATCGTCAGTAATATCAAATGAATCTTTTGCATAAGCAATTGTACCCGAGGGATTGGCAATCAGTATCATATCATACCCATTAGAATTGCCGTATTCTTTTAAAAAAGAATTTAGTTTCAGCATGGCTTTTTGGGTAAGCTGCGACTCTTTTTGTTTTAAGGATTCGTTCATTGCAGATTGATAATCGTGGAGCTGCCTTTTATAAAACTGTACAGAATCTGACAACTTGCTGTATTCAGCATGATTATTCCCCGACTTCTCCATTTTTAAGATTGCAATTTTAGCCCTGGCAGTTAAAGTATCGGTTCTGCTTTTGTAAAATTCTACTTCTTTTTCAAATTCGGCCTTTGCCTGTTTAATCCCTACATACCCGTTATATATTTTCATCGAGTCTACATAAGCTATTTTTTTATTGTTTATAAAATAGCTACCAATCAATAATAAGGATAGGAAGACAGTTATCGCAAGTAAAATCGAAATTGCACGCTGTTGTGTAATTTTTAGCATAAAAAAGTAAATAGTTGGTACCGGTTTGTATTTGGCTAGCAAAATAATTCACATTCAAAAGATTACCAAATCTTTTTGACGAACGATGCTTTTGAAGTGACGAACCATGCTTTTTCTCTGATATTATTAAAATTGTCTCCATACTCTGATGATCGCAACAAAGCCTAATAAACGGCTGGGCCTTGCAATAATTTATCTTAAGCAAAGCGCTGGATAGCATGTGCTGGAGGCTCAGTATCTTGTTTCAAGTTCAGGGATAATTAACTTTGGATCACCAAGGAAGATTAACTGCGACTTCTTCTATTTTTCTTCATGTTTGTCAGCTCTTTTATCACGCTATCAATCTGCGCCTGTTGCTTTTTGTTCGTTTCCTTTTCTATTGAGAGTAGTTTATCTTTCTCAATCAAATGCAAAGTCAGCTCTTCTATTTTCTGCTGCTGCAATTTCAACATTTCACTTACTGCAATCCCATTTGCCTCTATTTCTTTTGCAGATGGAATCCCGGGCAAATGCTTATTGACTTTAATGTAACTTTCCAAGCCTTTCAGTGTTCCAAGATCATAACCTTCCTCAAAAACATAATCCGGCCAGTTGGCCGCTTCTACCTTTACCTCTTTGGTACGGATTTTCCCATTTACCGATAATTTATAATTGGCATCGGTACTTGCCATGTTAATGGCCATATTCCCATCATGGTCACTTGTTTGTATTGGTCGAATATTTAAAGGGGTAATTTCAACCAGGCCAGACGGGAGTGTTTCGCTAACGGTGTTCGTAATCAATTGAATTGCATTACCGCCAAGCATACATGATTTTACTGCCATGGCTGTCCAGCTATTGGTAATCAGGTAAAAATCGAGGTTCCCGTTCGGGTTGTTATAGGCATGAAGCGAATACCGGTCTGACAGGCCTCCATTCGTAAATTTGGTTATTCTTAACTCATTGCGATTTGAGATGTAAAAAACAGTTTCACCGGTCTGATAGGATTCCCAGGCTCCGCCCAGGATTTCTACCTTCATTTTTTGATAATTAGAGGCATCGTTAGGAGCAAAACTTCCTAAATACACATAAAGCTGTTGCGAGGCATTAGCTATAACTTCTTTACCATATTGAGCCTTTAATAAAAACGGACACAAGAAAAATAGAATGATAATAATTTTTTTCATTTGATTAATTTGAATTGTTTATATTTTTTTAATCTTTTATAGATGCACATTAAGCATCATGTTAGTTTTATTTTGGAAAAAGCAGGAGTGGACTGATCAATTGGTAAAATGATAAAAAAGCGGGGCAGATCCGCCATTATTTAGGCGAACGAAGTCTTAGTACTTTTACCGCTTGATTTGGATGAGGTTGCCCAAAAGATCCGCTAAATACATTGCTGTTCAGAAGTTCTGACAAGGGGTAAACTGGAATAGCCCGGACGAGTTGAGAAATTGATGAGAGCATAACTGTACATGTTTAATTGTTTATTTAGATTTTAAGAAATTACCCTTTAGCAGCGGCTAAGTTACTATTTTAAGAAAAGTAAGCAAAAAAAATTACACGAATAGGCCAGTTTTTATGGTCAAAGTTTCCTTCGACAGGTTCAGGATGAACTTCTCGCCCGGCTCTAAATGCAAAAAACCCACAACTTTGGACTGCCCCCAAAAAGTTGGACACTTTAATAGGAGCATTTTATGAGCAGAAAAATTAAGTATAGTCTGGAATTTAAACTGGCTATCATCGGTCAGGTCTTAAGTAGAGAGAAATCTTTGGTTTC